>NZ_JBSFLZ010000091.1:0-30495 GCF_053599315.1 Saccharopolyspora sp. NPDC000995 | reverse complement strand
TGGCCACCGCCCGCACCCGCGCGCCCTGGAACCGCAAAAAGACCCACATCAGCATCGACGACATGCTCATCGCCTTCCGCCGAGCCCGAATTACGACCATCACCGCAGGCCAGAACACAACAGATCAATATCCCGACAGGCCCACGACCAGCACCGCAACCGCCGCATAACCGCGAAACCTCAGCCCGGAAGTTGGACTGAGAAATTCGGTTCCGATCTCCGGGGAGCAGTTGTATGGCTGGGCGAAGTTCGTTGAGCGCGGAGCAGCGTGCTGCGGCGATAGGGTTGTTCGATGACGGTTGGGCGGATCGTGCGGTCGCGACCAGGCTTGGTGTGTCTCGCTGGGCGGTGGGCCGGTTGTATGGCCGGTGGCGGGTTCGTGGGAGTGCGGCGCTGGTGAGCAAGCCGTCGAAGCGGTCGTTCTCGTTCGAGTTCAAGCTCGAGGTGGTGCGACGTTTCCTCGCCGGAGAGACGAAGACCGATCTCGCCTGTGAGTTCGGCCTGTCGTCGCCGAAGCTGATCGAGACGTGGGCGCGGAAGTACCGCAACGAAGGTGAAGACGCACTGCGTCCGAAGCGGGTGGGCCGGCCACCGAAGCCCGCTGACCAGGCCCCGGGCGAGGCCAGCGAGCTCGAAGCGCTGCGGCGGGAGAACGAGCGACTGCGGGCCGAGAACGCCTACCTGGGAAAATTGCGGGCCTTGAGAGCGCAGGAACAACGGCGAAAGTAGCCGCCGTGATCGCCCTCAAGGCTGAGCATCGTCTCGAGGTGTTGCTCGACGTTGCCGGGCTGGCCCGGTCGACGTTTTTCTACCACCAGGCCCGCCGGTCCCGCCCCTATCCGCAGGAGGAGCTCAAGGCCGCGATCCAGGCGGTCTTCGAGGAGAACAGGCGGCGTTACGGGCATCGCGGCATCCACCGGGAACTCGTGGGCGCTGGGTGGCGGGTCGCGAAGAAGACCGTGCTCAAGCTGATGCGCGAGCTCGGCCTGGTCTGCCCCATCCGCCGGCGCCGACGCTACAACTCCTACCGAGGCGAGACCGGCGAGGCCGCGGAGAACCTGCTGGACCGGGACTTCACCGCCAGCGCACCGAACCAGAAGTGGGTCACCGACGTGACCGAGTTCGCCATCACCGACCGCAAGGTCTATCTGTCGCCGGTGATGGACTGTTCGACCGGCAGATCATCGCCTACTCGGTGAGCACCTCCCCCAACCTGGAACTGACCAACTCCTCGCTGCGTGAGGCGCTGGCGACGCTGGAACCGGGCCAGGCACCGCTGGTGCACTCTGACCAGGGGTTCCATCCAGTACCAGCACGTGTCCTGGCGCGAGTTGCTGGCCGATGCGGGCGCGACCCAGTCGATGTCCCGCAAGGCCAACTGCCACGACAACGCCGTGATCGAAAGCTTCTTCGGACACCTCAAGGAAGAAATGTTCCACCACACCCGCTACCTCAGCCTCGAGGCGTTCACGACCGCGCTGGACGACTACATCACCTGGTTCAACACCACTCGAGGCCACACACACTGCGAGGGCCTGAGCCCGGTGCAATACCGGGCCCAGACCCTCGCGGCCTAGACTCTTACTTAACGAGTCCAACTTCCGGGGACCACTTCAGTCTCCCCCCGCCCCCCACTGGCCGACGCCCTTCAGGCTGGTCCTCTGACCTCCTCCATCGAGCCAGGAGAAGTGCGGCTTTCTACGCCTCTGCTAGCGCGCGAGCACCGGGACCGGCTCGCGGAGCAGGTAGGCGCCGCATCACCGCGCCTCGGCGTGCTTTACATCAATGGCTGCCGGGCTCGCGGCAACCAGCCACAAACGGTCCTGCTGCCGAAACTCACTTTCGAACAGGGATCAACGGGTTGCGGTCGCGACGAGCGCCACCCTGGGGAGTTCGGCTCGGAAACCTCGGCCGGCCGGACGGACGGTCAGCTCCGCCACCTGCGCGCCAAGCCTGGCTCGTTCGTCTGGACCGAAGGTGGCGTAGCGGCGGACGACCTCATCGACGATCATCCAGGAGTCCTCGTCGTCCAACGCGTCCGGGGCAACGAGCTTCGCCAGCGCGAACAGGTCGTACATGTAGTTGATCACGCCGCGCCGTGCTGCTGCCGGAGAGTCAGCATCTACGACGCACGGGTCGTAGAGGTAGCGGACCCGCACGTCGTGGAAGCCCGCAGTGACGAGCAACTCGTGCATTTCCTCGCGAAGAAAGTGCTCGTGCTTGTGCCCGGTGTAGGTGTAGCGGTCCAGGGCTTCGCTGTACCAGCGGGCCGTGGTGCTGCCCTCCTCGAAGTCGTGCACGACGATCCGCCCGCCTGGCCGGATCACCCGGTGGGCTTCCGCCATCGCCTGGGGGCGCTCGTCCACGGGAATGTGGTGGGTGCCGTAGGCGAAGATGACGCCATCGAGTGCTGCATCCCGGAACAGCCACCGCTGCGTGGATTGCCGCACGGCTGGGAGCCCTTGGGCCAAGGCGTCGGCGATCATCGGGGCGGCCACGTCTCCGGTGAAGATGGCGGGACTCGTGTCTGGCTGGAGTAGCCGCATCGCTCGCGTCATGGTTCCGTTGCCACCGAGCGCGTCGAGCAGGAGGCTGCGAGCGGGGCTGCTGTCCACCGGTATGGCCAGCTCGCACAGGTTGCTGATCCCCCGTGCACGTACCAGGGGATGCGCGAGCTGGGTGCTGCGATAGGCGTCACCGCGACCGCCGTGTTCCTTGGTGTCGAACGGCGAGGCGAAGCAGTCCAGCGCCTCGTATATCCGGGCGAGCTGCGTGGGGTCCAGCCGTGCCAGGTCAAGACGCTCGTACAACCTCGGGTGGCGGATCCGAAGCTCGTCGAGGTATTCCTGCAGCGTGGTGCCGGGCAGGATTTCGACACCGGAGAAGGATGAATGCTTCGTGTTCTGCATGGCGCGTCGCAAGCCCTCCGCGTTGCGGGACTACTCTTCGAAGGCCGACAGGAGTTCCTGCTGGCTGACCGACGTGAACTGGGAGACGTCGTACAACTGCCGGTCTGCCGCGCTCAGCGTGGTGAACACCGCGTTGATGGCGGCCACCAGACCCCACACTTCGGTGTAGGGCGGCCAGCCCGGATGCCCGGCAGCGATGTCGCGGTGCCGGGCGAAGATGTAGTTCGCCCAGTCCCGCGAGCGTGGGAACCGGTGGTGGTAGTCATGGCACGGCCCGTCGCCGACGAAGACGAACAGGCGCGCCGGCAGGTGCATGAACAGCATCCGCAGCCACCACCGCGACCAGCTCAGAACCCGCCGGACACCAGACACGTCAGGACCAGGCGCGGCTTCGCCGAAGAAGACGCCGTGGGTATACCCGGCCAACGTTGCCCGCCCTTTACGCACCGGTCCGCGGGCCGGGAAGATGTGACGCGATGAAAGGCGGATCGTGGCTGCGGCGTTGAACAGGAACATCAGGGGGAACACCCACACGACGAGGTACTCGACCCAGATCCCGAGTGCGATGACCACCATGAGCTGCCCGCCGACCAGCGCCAGAAACAGCGCCCGGTACCAGGCAGCGGTGCCCCGGAGGTGCGAGGCGATCCGCGAGTAAGTCGCCTTCGCCTGCAGACGCGGCGAGAAGACACCCGCGAGCATTCTGCGCCACAGTTGCCGGCGGGTCATGCCGACACGCATGCCCAGGACCAGAATCAGGAACTGGACGGTGGGATCCTTCAACGTCATGTGGTTGCTGGAGTGGTGGTCGCTGACGTGCTCACTCTTGTACTCGCCGTACTCCTGTGTCACCAGCAGCAACGTGATCGCGCTGCCGATCGCGGTGTCAATCTGCTTGCGCCGCAGGAAGTTCGCGTGCGAACACTGGTGGACGATCATCACCCGCAGCTTCCGGATGCCATGCGTGGTCATCAGCCAGGAGGCCGGCAGCAACAGCATCCACCACCCCGCGCCCACCACCGCAGCTCCCAGCGCGATTCCCGCGACAATGGGCAGCACGCTGGCCCACAGGTGGTGCAGCGGCGTGAGCTGCCACGGCCGCTGGTCTCCCAGCGGTTTGCCGGTGAGCCACGTGAGGGCGGGTTGGAGGAATCCAGGTAGCACCCGCATGGTCTCCCGCGGGTCGGGTGCTCCGCCCGGCGTCGCGGTTGATGCGTCGGGACGCAGTTCTTGGTCGCGCACCTGTTCTCACCTCTGCAATGCTGGTTCCGTCAAAGCAGCAATCGCACGAAGTCGGGTTCGATCGGAGGGCGCCGCCCGGTGCACATGTCGAGGTAGGCTTGGCGCAAAGCGTGGGAGATCGGGGCTTCCGGGTTGCGCGGCTGGATGCCGTCGATCGAGCCGACGACCCGGATCTCCTCCCATGTACCACAGATGAAGACCTCGTCGGCGGTGTACAGCTCGGAGCGGGTGATCGAACACTCCTCGACCGTAAGAGCGAGTTCTCTGCGGGCCAGCTGGATCACGGTCTCCCGGGTCAGGCTGTCCAGGACTCCGTCGGACAGCGGAGGCGTGTACAGCCGGCCGTGGCGGACCATAAAGATCACCGCTTCGGCGGTTTCCGCCACCATGCCGCGGTTGTTGAGCAGGATCGCCTGGTCGGCTCCCGCCTTCTTCGCCTCGACCCGCGCCAGCCTCAGCGCCGCGTAGGACGCACCAGTCTTCACCAGCACCGGGAAGGACGTGTCCTGGGTGCGCTGCCAGGAGCTGATCACGCAGCTGATCGGCTCATCGAAGCGGGGACCGATCTGGTGCAACGAGATGAACGAATCCATCGGGGCGAACTCATCCAGCGACTGCCCCGGTGACAGCGCATCGGGGTACACATTGGACCGTCCGGAGTCGATGTACACGGTCAGCCGTAGGTAGACGTCCTCGCGGAAGCTGGTCGCCGCTAGGAGATCGCCCATTCCCTTGTCCAACTGGTCAATCAAGCCGTTCTCCGGAACGTGCAGCAGCTCGGCGGCCGAACGGAGGCGATTCAGATGGCCGTCCACCTGCACCACCGCGAACCGCCTTTGCTCCGGCCGCCAGTACGCACGGAGGCCGTCGAACACGGTCAGTCCGCGCAGCGCAGTGACCGGAATACGGGCCTGGTCCCAGGGCACGACCTCACCGTGCCACCAGACCAGCGGTGCGTGGGTTTCATTCATGGGCGACCTCCTTGACTCGCGCAAGAACCGTTGGGGCCGGCGTTGTTCCCCCTAGCCGCAACCAGCTAACGTTCCGGGACCGCGGGACCTTGTCAGGGAATCCTCACCATCCGCTACAGGATACTTCAAAAAAATGACAGACGAAGTTGTCCATAATGGATTTTTAAGCAACCAACCCGGGAGCAAACCTGGAAGAATGTCCCACCGTTGAGCCCCACGCGTCAACGCGTCCGATCGGGCGGTTGATGTGATTCACCTGCCTGTAGCAACGTGGAATCAACAAATCCGGCTAGCATCGCCCCGTGCAGACGCTACGGGACGAAGGCTTTACACCTCGTGAATGGAATCCGGAAATTCGGAACCCGCTAGCTCAATCGGGTACGGTATGGAGCAATATTGAACCAGCGGACCTGCCAGTCATGCAGAACGTCCTCAAACTGCGCCGCGTCGATCCTGGGGGGATCCTGCACGCGACGGACGTACTTCTCGGCGGGGTCACGAAGTGGACAGTCCTCGGCGACAACGTGATCGGCGCGTGGGGGTGGCGCGAGGTCGATCTGGACCAGCAGTACCGCGCGGTGACCCACGGCGCAGGCGCTTTCATCGCGTCCGCGATGTGCTACCTCGAGGTTTCGGGCAGCGACGCCGGTGCGTTGTTGGACGCACTTTCCCCACGCAGGGTGTCAGATCTGCCACTCGGTTCCGCGAGGTTCGTGCTGTTCACCACGCCCGCCGGAACGGTCGACGAGGAGGCTGTCGTCGTCCGCACCGGTCCGGAGGAGTTCCTGTTGTCCTGCGGCGGCGGAAAGGAGCCGGGCTGGCTGCGCCGCACTGCCGAATTCTTCACCGAAGTCAGCATCCTGCCCAGCGAAGTCTTCAGCTTCAACATCAAGGGGCCCAAGCGCCTGCAAGCGGTGCAGAGCCTCGTCGACGATGCAGACCGGCGTGTGATCGCCGACCTGCGCAACTTCCAGTCCTGCCAGGTGCGAACGCTCGTCGGTGGCCAGGCCCGAGTGCTCAGGAGCGTCATCGGTTACGAGGTCTGGACGTCCGCAGAAGTGCTGGCCGCGATGTGGCGGCAGCTCGTCACCGAACGGCCCGAGATCACCCCGTGTGGCTGGGAGCTGCTCACCATCTACCGAATGGAGTGCCGGGACATCACCTTCGGTCTCTTCCCGGTAGACGTGCACATCGGCACCACCCTGTTCGAGATCGGAGCGGGCTGGATGGTGCCCGACGACCACGACGGCCGGGACTACATCGGTCGCGAGGGGTTGCTGAAAAGCCGCGGTTCGCAACGGCTGTGGCTGGCCGGTTTGCACGCTGCCGACACGAAGTCCGGCTGCCCGCTGGTGGGTGACGAGGTGCTCGACGACAGCGGCGGCTTCCTGGGATACGTCACGTCAGCCGCACCTTCTCCGCGGGAAGGCCGCGTGCTGGCGTTCGCCCACCTGGCACCGGACTGCCAGCCGGGTGCGGTCGTGCACGCAGCCGGCTCACGCTGGCAGGTCAGCACCATTCCGTTCCCAGACCTCCTGGCCGCGCCTTAGACAACAGCCGTACCGCGCCGATGGAGCGGGGCCGGGGCAGCACTGACCCCGGCCCCTTCTATCGCCCGCCTCGAACGTGACGCACCCGAGAGTGCACATCGACCGAAAGGAGTGGAACATGGGTCGTTCACCACTCAGCGTCCTCCACCGGACTGATGTCGACGGAAAACCCGTTCCCGACGTACTCTTCGAGAAGACTTTCCAAAGCCTCATGGACGAACACGGCTACGTCCACCTGACAGGCATACCGGACGACTTCGACCCCATGGCGTTCGGCCGTCGACTGGGCCCGCTCATGCCGCACCACGACGGTGCTCTCGTGGCCGAGGTCAGACCCGCGCCCACGGCAGACGGCGTCTACTACCCAGGCAGCACCAAAGCGTTCGCGCCGCACACCGAGGGCTATGACCTGCTAGGGCTTCCGCCGCGTTACCTGGCCCTTTGGTGCGTGCATCCGCCGGCTGGGGATGGCGGGGAAACAACTCTGGCGGACACCCGGCCGTGGCTGGCGGGGTTGTCCGAGCAGAACCGCCAGCACCTGGAGAGGACCAAGTACGACTGGACGAACCCGCACGGCGACCTCGGCGTCGCCTTCCAGCACCCGCTGCTGGACGTGCACCGCGGGAGCACGGTGGTGAGATTCTCGGTCAACAACATCGTGCGCGATGACACCGATCCCGTCGCCGCGCTGCAGTCGGACTGGCAGCGGCTCTTCGACGAACAGCATCTAGCGATCAGCTACCAGCGCAACGACATGGTGATCTGGGACAACTGGCGCCTACTGCACGCACGCACCGCCTTCGCTGATCCACGTCGCCACCTACGCCGAATCCACATCGCCGAAGCGCATTAGCGTGCTCGGTCATCCGGCCCGCGAGGCACGCAGGTCCGCTGCGGCTGCTTCCATCAGCTCACGCGACGGCCGCACCGGATCGCGGCGGCCGACTTCCCGGACCAAGTCCGGCAGCGGCACGCCGCAGCTCTCGGCGACCTCGCGGGCCAGAGCCAGCCGCTCGGTGTGGAAGCGGCCTTCTCCGATCGCAATATCCAAATAGGACACTCCGCGATCCCGCAACCGACGACCTGCGACAAACTCCTCGGACTTCCCGGCCAGCAGATCACCATCTACACCAGACAGGAATCCGCCGCGTTGTGCGGCCTTGACGAGTACTTCGAGCTGCGCGTTGCCAGCGCTACGGCCGGCCCCGCGAAGCGTGCCATCGACCATCACAGCACCGGCGTCCAGCGCCGCCAGGGAATTCGCCACGGCGAGGGCGGTGTTGTCGTGGCCATGAAACCCGGTGGCGATCCCCCGGTCCTGCAACAACCGGAGCAGGCCAATGACCTCTCCAGGCAGCATGCAGCCAGCGGAATCGGCCGTGTAGAGGACATCCACCCCGGCAGCGCGGGCGTCCTCGGCAATGCGGACCGCTTCGGCGGGGAGCACCGCATAGGTTTTCATGGCGTTGAAGGTGATCAGCTGGACACCGAGTTCCTTCACGCCGGCGGCCAAGGGAAGAATGTCCGCGGCATCGGTGATGTTCGCGGCCAGGCGTACGCAGCCCGCGCCGGCCGCAACCGCCCGGGCGATGGTCTCCAGGGACGCGCCCGGGTAGACCATGATGGCCACGGTGGATCGGGGGGCCGCCTGCGCAACCGCATCGACATACTCCTCGATCTCCAGATCGGCCCAGGACGGAGCGCCCTTGTCGGCAATCTCGAGGTAGTGCACCCCGGCATCGGAGAGCTCCGCCGCGATTTGGACGGACTCGGCGAGGGTGAGGTGGGTTTCGTACTCGACTTCACGCAACGTGCAGTCGACGAGGCTGACGGGAAAGTTCAAGGTGTCTTCTCCAACCCTTTGTATGGCCGGGGAGCGGGTGATGTCAGCGCAGCGCATCTCGGTCGAGCTCAGCCGGGCTGCGGTACCCGACAAGCCCGAGCGTGATGTCGATGTCCGCGAGCAGGCTGCGCAGCACGTGGCGCACGCCCGCCTCGCCCGCTTGAGCGAGCCCGTACGCGTAGGGCCGGCCGACGAATACGGCTTTCGCTCCCAGGGCAAGGGCTTTGATGACATCGGAACCGGTCCGGATTCCGGAATCGAACAATACGTCTACCTCCGCGCCGACCGCGTCGACGACCTCGGGGAGCATTTCCAACGCACCTACGGCACCGTCGACCTGGCGTCCTCCGTGGTTGGAGACGACGATCCCGTCGGCCCCGCGCGCCACAGCATGGCGCGCGTCGTCGGGATGCAGGATTCCTTTCACCACGATCGGGCCGGACCAGTGATCGCGCAGGAAGGAGAACTGCTGCCAGCTCTTGCCGGCATCAGTGGGCATGCGCTGCCACACCTGGAGTGCCGCGGAGAGATCCTCTTCCGGCGGCCTGGCGAGCCTGGATCGGAAAACAGGATCGGAAAACGGGATCGCCATACCGATTCCTTGCTCAGCCGGGTAGTAGCCCCTGTCCATTTCGTGAGGTCGCCAGCCCCGGGTCCAGGTGTCCACGGTGACCACCAGGGCGGAGAAGCCAGCGCGCTTGCCGCGGTCGAGGATGCTGGCGCAGATCTCGCGGTCGCTCGACCAGTACAACTGCATCCACCTCGGCGCGTCACAACCGGCGGAAGCGACCTCTTCGAGAGTCCGCGACGATGACGAGGAGAGCACCGATGGAAGACCCAGTTCTGCGGCCGCACGTGTGCTCGCGAGTTCCGCCTCCGGGTGCAGTATGGATTGAACACCGACGGGTGCCAGCAGCACCGGGGCAGGCAGGTGCATGCCGAGCACCGTGGTACTCAGGTCTCTGCGGTCGGCGTTTCGGAGCATCCTTGGCACGATCCGCCAACGCTCGAACGCCGCGCGGTTGGCGCGAACAGTGGCACCCGTCCCGGCACCGCCTGCCACGTACCAGTACGGTCCGGCCGGCACCTTGGCTCGAACAGCGTCCTCCAGCGCGGCCAGATCCGTCGTAAAAGGAAGCGATTCTTCAGCTTCGCCGAGTTGGACGATTTCGCGCTGATACTCAGCGAATCCCGTCATGACGGCGAGTCTGCCCAATTTCCAGCAAGTACCGCACCACCCGATCCCAACATCACTCATCTGGCGCAACAATCGTCAGATCTACATCCCAGACCTGTCATCCGCTTGGTCGCGAACAAAATTTTGCAGCTTGCCTGTCAGACGGCTCTCTTCGGCCGAACGGGTTGTGGCGCGAGCGAAGCGCCACCCACATGGACCATTGTGGGCCGTACTATCCAGCAGGCACGATTGCCCCCGGCATAAGGACCATGGAAAGGCAACCATGACCTCCGTGCTCGAAACGCTAACAAATCAAGGTTGGGCATTGATCGACAGCGCCGGTTTCACCGATGGATCCGACGTGGACTACCGGGCGGTCGAACGAATCGCGAGCCGTTACGGAACGGCCTCGGATCGCGACGGAGGGCAGGCCATCTGGCCGGTGACACCGCGGAAGTCCGGGTCAACCGATACTTTCAGCGTGCGCGCCGGCGAGGCACGCTTCCACACCGACGCCGCCTACCGAGCGGAGCCCGAGCAGCGATTCGCACTGTTCTGCGTGCGCCCCGCCGAAGACGGCGGAGCAAGCCGTTTGCTGCAAGCCCGGAAAGCACTTTCCGGCATCCCGGGGGAGATGTCCGCTCTGCTGCGAAAACCCGTCTGGCGATGGATTCCGCCAGCCACGTTCGGCGGTGAACCCGACGTACCACGCCCGGTGTCCAGAGAGGACGGGAGGATCCGATGGCGGGTCGACAACCTCGACGTGGATTCCGCGCTGCGCTCCGTGGCGACCGACTTCGACGAACACCTGGACTCGCACCCCGACGCAGCTGAGTTCGTGCTTGGCACCGACAGCGTGCTCATCTGCGACAACGAAGGCGTCCTGCACGGGCGGACGTGGTTCTCCGACCCCCGACGGCTCATCTTGCGCGTCAGGCTGGTCATCCGATGACACCCGCCGACGTGCTCATCCGGCTCGCCACGAACGTTCCCGCCACGGACACCGAGGCGGATGACTGGCGCGCCCGCAACATGGCAGAGGTGCTGCTGGCGGCCCGGACATTGAGAGACCCACTCCTGGTGTCCGCAGTGGACGATTTTGTCCTGACGTCGCCCCCCGTGTACTCACGGTTCGCCGACCGGCTCCGTCGGATGCGCGGCTTCCTCGCAGATGCGCCTGCCGACTACGTGGAGGACCGCAAGCAAGATCCCGGACCCCCGTGGCCCCGCCCCGCCGTCCGCGCCCGCGCGGCGCAGCTGGCACGCTTCGTCGACAGCTGCACGCCAGAAGGGTGGGACGAGGAGCACACCGAGCCGGCTGATGCAGCGCAAGTCTCCGCTGAGCTGGACCGCAACGCCCGCACACGTGTGCTGGGACGCACCGGCCACCACTGCGTCGACACCGATCTGCCAGCAGAACTCGTATGGCGGGAATGGCTGGTGGACAACAATCGACCAACCCTGGTCGTCGTCGCGAAGCAACGCACCGCCGTGACTCGCGTCGTGCGCTGGGGCCTGCACCTGCACATGGCCTCGCACATGGACCACCTGGCTGAACTCACCGAGCACAGTGGTCCGGCCGCAGCGACCCAACTGCAATTCGGAGAAGGCCTGCTCATCGCGGAGGCCGTCGCCATGGCTTGCGAGTTCATCGCTCTGGCCGACGCCGACCGCACGAGCGCCCTGTACCGGGAATCCCTCCGGCGACTCGCGGTCAACCGGCTGCGGAGACTGCCGCGGATCGCGGAGTGGGGTGCCGCTGCCCTGCCGGACTCCCCCACAATGGCGGAGGTCGTGCACTCCGTCGCCGTCGACGAATTCACGGTGCTACCCACGCTCGCCGAGGCCTACGTCGCCGGCCCGTTCGACCTCGCCGACCAGGGCTTCGACCACCCGCTTATCCCGCCGAAGTTGCGCACAGCGCTCGTGGAGAAGTTCCAGATCGCACTACTCCCAGCTGGAGCGACGAGCCCTTGAGCGGCTGAACACCCAGAGCCGCATCACCACGAAGCGCGTGGTGCCGCCAATGATGCTCATCACCGTGACCGCAGCGGCTTCCGCGACGCTGGAGGGGTCTTCGACGGCCAGGCCGAGCAAGTCCAGCGCGATGTTGTTCGAGACGCAGTAGAAGAGGAACACCGCGAGGGTCTGCAGATGCATGCGGATCGGGTGCTCGTCCCGGCCGGCGAACGCGAAGTGCCGGTGCGCCATGCTGCTGGCCGCGGTCGTGATCAGCAGCGAGCACAAGTTCGAGGCACCCGCCGGGAAGAACTCCCGCAGCAGCACGTAAAGCACGGCGTTCGCCGCGGTCGCGAGCACGCCCACGAAGGTGAACAGCACGACCTGGCCGACGACGTTGTCGCGCTTGGCCGTGCGAGGCGGATCGGCTGCGACCGTGGCGAGCGCCCCCGGTTCCCGTGCAGCCAGCACTTTCATGGACCCCACTCCAACGCAACGGTTCAATATCTGCGGTCAAGCTAGTTCGGCCGTGCGGGAAGGGCGCGTGAACTACCTGGGAAGACGCTAGAAAACGCCGATGCCAGCCGTCATCCTTCCGACCCACCAGTGCATATGACTCATTGTGTTCGAGCCATCACGGACTTTGATACGACCGATCTGGTGATCTTGGGCGTGATCGGAGCGCCAGCAGCGTCCCGGTCGCCACCCAGTACACGTGGCACCAGCCGCACCCGTGGCTGAACACGATCCGGTTGACTCGGCGTCCCCGACGGCGGCTTGGTGCTGCGGTACCCGTTTCACACCAACGCCGTCCGCGCGCCGCGGCGCTGGCTGCCCGATGAGCCGGTCGCGTTCCTCTTCGCCTTGCTGCGCACCGCCCCGCCGACGACGGCGCAGCCCTCCAGCGGATGCTCGACGGCAGATGCCCTCCGGCGGCGCACCCTCGACGCCGGCGGGTTTATCTACCTCGATTCGCGATGCATCGCATTCCGGATTGAATCCAGTCAGGCTTGGCGCCAACGCCGAAACCGCAGCTCAAAGGCGCCCCGCCGGAAACTGTGAATCGTGCTCACATTTGGTCCCTTGACGCGGATCCCGGCAGCACGCAAACTCCCGGACCAGCCCCAGGAGGCAACTTCAAAAGTATACTTCCACATTAAGAAAATCGGAGACCGACATGGCTCAGCCGACGTCGCCGGTCCAGCACGGCCGCGTGTCAAGAGTGCTGTCCTCGCTGTTCGTCCAGGTCATCATCGCGGCCGTTTTCGGCATCGCCGTCGGGCACTTCTGGCCCGACTTCGGCGGTGCCCTCAAACCGATCGGCGACGGGTTCATCAGACTGATCAAGATGGTGATCGCGCCGCTGATCTTCTGCGTGGTCGTGGTCGGCATCACCAAAGCCGGCGACATGCGGTCGGTCGGGCGGATCGGGCTCAAAGCGCTGATCTACTTCGAGGTAGTCACCACCGCCGCCCTCGCCCTCGGCCTCATCGCCGGGAACGTCATCCAGCCGGGCGCTGGGCTCCACGTCGACCCGGCGACGCTGGACGCCTCCGGCGTGACCGCCAAGACCCACGGCGAGCAGTTGCCCGGCCCGGCTCAGTTCGTGCTGCACATGATCCCGGAAAGCGCGGTGGCGGCCTTCGCCGACAACGAACTGCTGCAGGTGCTGCTGCTGGCGGTGCTGTTCGCGGCCGGGCTGCTGCACATCGGCATCGGACGTGCGCCTCAGGTCTTCGCCTTCATCGAGCAAACCGGCGAGATCATCTTTAAGATCATCGGCTACGTGATGCGGCTGGCCCCGATCGCGGTGTTCGGTTCGATGGCCTACCTCATCGGCCAGTACGGGCTGTCCTCGCTGGGCACCTACGCCACCCTCATCGGCGCCTGCTACGGCGCCGCACTGCTGTTCTGCATCGTGCTCAGCGTGCTGCTCAAGGCGTTCACCGGGCTTAGCCTCCTGCGGTTCCTGCGCTACACGCGCGAGGAGTTCGCGCTGGCCGTGGGCACCGCGTCCAGCGAAGTCGTGATGCCGCGGATCATGGAGAAGCTGGAACGCGCGGGCTGCCGCAAGGAGGCGGTCGGGCTCGTCATCCCGACCGGGTACTCGTTCAACCTCGACGGCGCGTCCATCTACCTGTCGCTGGCGACACTGTTCATGGCCCAGGCCGTCGGCGTGGACCTCACCATCGGGCAGCAGATCACCGTGGTGCTGGTGCTGATCCTCACCTCCAAGGGCATGGCCGGAATCCCCGGCTCGGCGTTCATCGCCCTGTCGGCGACGGCCTCCGCAGTCGGCGTCATCCCGGTCGCCGCGGTCGCGCTGATGCTCGGCGCGGACCGGATCATGGACAGCATGCGGGTCGTCACCAACCTGCTGGGCAACTGCGTGGCGACATTCATCGTGTCCAAGTGGGACGGAGCGCTGGACCGCGACCGGGCCCGCGCCACCCTCGCCGACCCGGCGTCCGCTCGCCCGCTCCCCCGCGAGGAGGACGAGCCCGCCAAGGCCTGACCGAAGGGGCCCCCATCCACTGGAAGCGCGATTTGTCCAGCACCTGCGCCTGTGCGCGCACGATGACGCCGTTGGTTGCGCGCGAAACGCTCTCGAACCAACGGTCCGCGCAGCGCTCGGCGGTCAGCACATCGGCCGCGGATCCCTTGTCCGACAACGGAAGCAGCGTTGCACCGGCAACGATGCGGCAGCGGATGAAGCGAAGCTGTGCCCGAGGTACCGGGCGAGATCGCTCGCCCGGCGATCGGTTTGCCTTGCCACTGCCGTCCTCCCCCACGGCAGATACAGCAACCGGGCGCGTGTCGGGCCAGGCCGCGATGGGTACTGCCGGGGCGTAGGAACGCGGGAGGTCTGGGTGGAGCTCGTCGAGGAAACGCCGTACCGGTTCCGGATCGAACAACACGGCGCGATGCGGGTGCCGGGGGTGGTGTTCGCGTCGCGGCGACTGCTGCCGCCGAAGGGCGACGGCGCGCTCGACCAGGTCGTCAACGTCGCCACCCTGCCCGGCATCGTCGGCGCGTCGTACGCCATGCCGGACATGCACTGGGGCTATGGATTCCCGATCGGCGGCGTCGCGGCGACCGACATCCGCGTCGGTGGTGTCGTCTCACCGGGTGGCGTCGGGTTCGACATCTCCTGCGGGGTGCGGCTGCTGGCCGCCGAGCTGGACCGGTCGGACTTCCGCCGAGTCGCCGAGCGGATCATGGACGGGCTCAGCCGGGCCACGCCGCGCGGGGCGGGCCGGGGCGCGGTGTGGGAGCTGCCCCGCGAGAGCCTCGACCGGTTGCTGGAAGAGGGGTGCCACTACGCGGTCGCGCGCGGGCGCGGCACGCCGCACGACCTGGAGCGCTGCGAGGACGGCGGTGCGGTGGCCAACGCGGAGCCGGGTCGGGTAAGCGCCCGCGCGCGGGACCGGGGACTCGGACAGGTCGGCAGCCTCGGGTCCGGCAACCACTTCCTGGAGGTCCAGGCGGTCGCCGAGATCTACGACGAGGGCGTCGCCGGGGCATTCGGGCTCCGACTCGACCAGCTGTGCGTGATGATCCACTGCGGTTCCCGCGGGCTCGGCCACCAGATCTGCACCGACCACGTGCGCAGCATGGACGAGAGCATGGCCGATTACGGCCTGACCGTCCCCGATCGGCAGTTGGCGTGCACGCCGGTCGATTCGCCGGCGGGTCGCGCTTACCTCGGCGCGATGGCCGCGGCGGCGAACTACGCCCGCGCGAACCGCCACGTGCTCGGCATCGCCGCCGGCGAGGTGCTGCGGAAGGTGACCGGCATCGGGCTCGACCTCGTCTACGACATTTCGCACAACCTCGCCAAGATCGAGACGCACGAGGTGGAGGGCCAGCGGCGAACGCTGTGCGTGCACCGCAAGGGAGCCACGCGCGCGCTGCCGCCCGGGCACCCCGAACTGCCGCCGGGCCTGCGGGAAGCCGGGCAGCCGGTGCTGATCCCCGGTTCGATGGGCACAGCGTCCTATGTGCTCACTGGCGTGCCGACCGGTGATGCGTTCTTCTCGACGTGCCACGGCGCCGGACGCACGCAGAGCCGACACCAGGCGATCCGCACGACCGATCCCCGCCGCCTGCGCCGGGACCTGGAGCACGACGGCATCGTCGTCCGCGGCAGTTCCGCTCGCGGACTCGCCGAGGAGGCACCCACCGCCTACAAGGACGTCGACGCCGTCGTCGCCGTCGCCGAAGGAGCCAGGCTGTGCCGCCGCATCGCCAGGCTCGTGCCGCTGGGTGTGGTGAAGGGGTGAGCGGGGGGTTCCGCTTCCTTCCGCACACCGCCGACATCCGGTTCGAGGCGTGGGGTTCGACGCGCGAGCAATGCCTGACGGAAGCGGCCCGCGCGTTGGTGACCGCCTTCGCCGAGGTCGCGGTGGACGAGGCGGAAAACACCAGAACCGCCGAATTCGACGGCACCGACGAGCAACTCCTGCTCGCGGTGCTCGACGAGATCATCTACCTGCTGGACGCGGAAGGCACTCTACCGTTGGGCATCCGCGTCCGGCCGCGCGCCACCGGGATCGCGCTGGAACTCGCCAACGTCGCGGTGGCACGCGCCGAGATCATCGGTGCCGCCCCCAAAGCCGTTTCGCTGAACGAACTTCAGATCGAGCACGACTCCCGCGGCTGGCACTGCGCTGCGACCATCGACGTCTGAGCCGCTCAGCTCTCCACGTCCTCCAGGGCGTAGCGGAGGTAGCGGGCGGCGGAGCGCCGGACTATGCCGTGCGCCTCAGTGGGGATCACCGCATCCCACCAAGCCCCGTAGAGCGCGTCGAAGCGGTAGGGCTCGAGCAGCTGCGCGGCGCGGCGGACGACGCTCGGGCGTTCCGGGATCAGGTTCGGGTAGCTGTACATGAAGGCCACGTGCGTGCGATCCGGGATGACCTGCACGATGTCGCCGGTGAACAGCGCCCCGTCGCCGCGGCCCCAATGCAGCACCGTGCCGCCGGCGAAGTGCACACCGAGGTTGATCAGCGTTAGGCCGGGCGCGAGCTCACTGGTCGTGCCCTCCCACAGCCGGATCGAGGGGTCCGGGCGGCCGATCCACTGCTGGTCGTTGGCGTGCAGATGCACCGGTACGTCGAAGGCGCGGGCCCACTCCACCATCGTGGTGTAGTAATGCGGGTGGCTGATCGCAATGCCGATCAAACCGCCGAGCTCGTTGATGGTGTTGATAATTTCATCATCCAAATAGGACACGCAGTCCCAGAGCACGTTGCCCGCGTCGGTGCGCAGCAACAGCGCGCGCTGGCCGATGGCGAACCGCGGCTCGCAGCCGACCCCGAGCACCTCGCCCTGTTCGCGGATCAGCGCGGTGCGCTCGTCGGAGCGCACGCTCGCGAGGTCCGTCCACTGCTGACCGCCCGGCGCCACGTACTGGCGCTCGTCCTCGCAAACCGGGCAGTCCGGCCGCGGCCGGGCGTACTGCATGCCGCAGGTGGCGCAGATCGGCATCGTCGAGGCGGTCATGGTCGTTCGCGGTCCCTTCGTCCCACGCACGCGAGCAACGCGCGGCCTCCACATTACCGCGCAGTGCCCGCCGCTCGACTCGGAAAAGCACCCGTCAGCGGCCCGTCAGCGCCGTTGCCGAAGCTCGTTCGCGTCAAGAACGGAAGCCGAGATAGGAGCAACGATGCACAACAAGACCGTTCTCATCTCCGGGGCCGGTATCGCCGGACCGGCGCTGGCGTACTGGCTGCGCCGATACGGTTTCCAGCCGACGGTCGTCGAGCGCACCCCGGAGCTGCGCGACGGCGGCCAGGCCGCCGACTTCCGCGGCACCGCGCGCATGACGGTCCTGCGCCGCATGGGCATCCTCGACGAGGTGCGCCGCCAGCAGACCGAACGCACCAGGATGGTGGTGATCGACGGCGCCGGTCGCCCGCAGGTGTCGCTGCCCGCAGGTGTCGCTGCCCGCAGGTGTCGCTGCCCGCGGAGTTCGCGGGCGGCGAGGTCGAGATCTTGCGCGGTGACCTCGCCCGCATCCTCCACGACCGGACCAGCGACAGCACCGAGTCCGTCTTCGGCGACTGGATCACCTCGCTGGCCGAGTCCGCCGACGGGGTCCGGGTGACGTTCGAAGGCGCCGAACCGCGCACCTTCGACTTCATCGTCGGCGCCGACGGCCTGCACTCCGGCGTGCGGGCGCTGGTCTTCGGCGACGAAGCGAGGTTCCGGCGGTTCCTGGGCCACTACGTCGCCGGGTTCAGCGTTCCCGAGGACCTTCGGACGCCGGGCGAGATCCGGATGTACAACGAGCCTGGACGGATGATCAGCCCCGGCTCGTCGTGTTCGCCTCCCCCGAGTTGGACTACGACCGCCACGGCATCGCGCAGCAGAAGAAGCTGGTCGCCGACATCTACCACGGCATGGGCTGACGGGCGCCGGAGACCCTGGATGCGATGTGGGCGGCGTCGGACTTTTACTTCGACCCGATCGCCCAGATCCACCTGGACCGCTTCACCCGGGGCCCGCATCGCCCTGCTTGGCGACGCCGGTTACGGCGCGCAGGCGGGCGATTTCGCCAAGACCGAGCCGAGCTGCTGCCAGCACGGACGGGAAACCGGTGGCGCGGGCCAAGGCCATCGCCCACTGGTAGTCCGCAGAATCTGCCGGACGGAGGCGAACTCCGCCAATGCCTCGGCGTTGCGGCCCGCTGCGTGCAGTGCGCGCATGAGCAGGCCGCGCAGCCGCTCGCGCAGCGGATGGGCGGTCGACTCGGCCCTCAGCTCAGCGACGTCGGCTTTGCCGAGCGCCAGCTTCGCCTCGGCCCGGTCCTCGATCGCGGTCAACCGCGATTCGTCCAGCCGCGCGATCTGCTGCGCCGCGAACGGCTTGCCCGCGAGGTCCACCAGTGCCGGGCCACGCCAGAGCGCGATCGCCTCGTCCAGCAGCGCGCCCCGATCGGCGGGCGTGCTGGCCTGCCGCGCGGTCTCGGTGAGCCGGGTGAAGCGGTGTGCGTCGACCTCGTCCGGGTCGACGACCAGCCGATATCCCGCCGCGTGGAACTCGACGGCCCCCGTGGAGCCTGTGTCGCGGAGCTTCCGGCGCAACCGGCACCTGCGCCTGCAACGCGTTGCTAGCGTCGTTCGGCGGTTGCTGACCGTAGAGGCCGTCGAGCAGCAGCAACGCCAGCAGAGCTCGCGTCCGCGTCGCGTCCAGGCCGTGAACCGACCCGTCGGCGCCACGCACCTCCACCGACCCCAGAATCCCGGACAGCACCCTGCAATTCTCGCGCACGCCGGACCACGGCAACCGCACAGGCGGCCGCAGATTACCTCGGCTGTCAGCTACCCGCACAACCGTCGCTGACAGCTAGAAATCGCGCGCAGGTCCCGCCAGGAAGCACATTCCACAGTGGATGCTCTTGGCGCGCGATTTCGTGACCGGCACGTTGGCTTTCGCCGCAGCGTTGCGGCAAGCCTGAAGCAGCGGTCTCGGCGCGACACCGAATACGTAGCGCAACCAACTAACTACAGATCGTGCCGAGGACGAAAGTCCCCTGTCGGGACCACCCTTGAACTCTATGGTTGCAAGTGCAACACGATGCGGAGCAGTCGGTGACACGGCTGTTCGGGCCATCCGATTCCGAGTGCCCATTCCCGACCATCCCGGGCTGACGCATTTCGGAACGACGCTGGCGTTGTCGGTTGCAAAGCAACAATCCGAAGGTCCAACGAAAATCGTTGAACCCTTCTGAAAAGATGAGGGATCACGATGAAGATCAGCACGATTTTCAGCTCCCGCGGCGGCGGTTGGGGCGGCCACGGCGGAGGCTGGGGCGGCTGGGGCTGGGGCGGCTGGGGCCGCAGCGGCTGGGGCTGGGGCGGCTGGGGCTGGGGCGGCTGGGGCTGGGGCGGCTGGGGCTGCTGATCGCGCCCTGACACCACCAACCTCATCCGGCTAACCACAGCTTTCAGCCCGCAAACCGGCCCTTATCCATCACGGAGCTCCCGCCTGCCCGCAGGCGGGAGCTCCCCTGCAAAACGGTGAAATCCGCAGAGCGGAGGTGCCGACCATGGAATCCGTTACCGCTCGGACGACTCTTGAATGGGAGCCCCCGAAGTTCGATGTAGTCGACTGGGAAGCCCCGGACTTCGAAGAACTCGCGTGTGCGTCCGAAGTGACGATGTATGTCTCGCGGATGGAGGATTAACGGCGGTCGGTAGCACCGACAGCGCTCGCCACATGGGCGTCGGTCGCGGAGGCCGGCGCCCATGTCGCGAGAACTCCGGCCCGGCCTTGCCGACATCCAGCGAGCACCGAACACCAGCAGTGGCCCCTGCGTCGACGAGCAGACCACCGCGAGAAACCTGGTCGCCGATGCAGGTCGGCAGACCGAGCTTTCCGGACCGAATGAACTGAGACGGCGATGAGCACAGCACTACAACCATGGAGCCAGCCCAAGTTGGCCTCGCACGTGCGTTTGGGCTTCGACCGGGCGCGGAAGCAGTACATGTTGCAGGTGCCCGAATCTGCGACGGTGCTGAACTTGACCGGCGCGACCACCCTGCACCTGTGCGACGGACGGCGCACGGTCGCCGAGATCGTGGAGAAGCTGCGCGACCGCTACGAACACGTGACCGACGACGATGTGGCGAACTTCCTCGCCCGCCTCGTCGCCAAGCGGTGGGTGGTACTCGACGGTGACTGACCCGTCCGGGCTCCGGGCCCATGCACGTGCCCACTACCCGTGCTGCCCCAACCCGCTCAATCCGGCCTCCTGAACAACAGGTCCTGCCCTCACATCGTCGGGAAGATGCGGGAGGACAGCTGTGCCAGCGGCAGAACCGGGCCGGACCACGGTGCGGGAGTTGCTCGGGCGGCCCGTCTACCGGAGGTGGTGGGCCGCTGCGGTGATCTCGCGCGCCGGGGACATCCTGGCCGGGGTGACGCTGCTCCTGCTGGTCCTGGACCGCACGGGCTCGGGTCTGGGCGTGGCCGGAGTGGTGATCGCCGATGTCGTGCCAGTGCTGCTGTTCGCTCCCGTGGCCGGCGTCGTGGTCGATCGTTTGCCTCGACGCCGGATCATGATCGCAGCCGATCTCGTCCGCATGACCCTCGCCGCGTTGCTGCCTCTGGTCGGTACCCACCTGGGAGCGGTCTATGCGATCGCGTTCGCGCTCTCGGCTGCCTCGGTGTTCTTCAACCCCGCAGCCAACAGCCTGCTACCCGCGTTGGTCGGCGAACGCGAACTCGTCGCCGCCAACTCCGGCATCTGGACCACCGCGATCGTCGCCCAAATCGCGCTCGCACCGCTGGCCGGCGCGCTCGCCGCCGTGGCCGGTTACGCCGCCGCGTTCTGGGTCAACGCCGCATCGTTCGCCATCAGCGCCATGCTGCTCACCGGCTTGACGGTTCCCAGCCACCGCGTCGGCACGACCTCGCAGGGCTGGGTGCGCGACGCCCTCGACGGCGTGCGACTGCTCGTCGCCGACCGGCTGCTGCGGTCACTAGCCACGGCGCAGTTGCTTGCCGCGCTGTCGGCCGGAGCCACCAGCGCCCTGCTCGTCGTCCTCGTCCGGGAACGGCTCGGTCTGGGCCCGCAGGGTTTCGGCTGGCTCTTGGCCACCATCGCCGTCGGCGCCCTCGCCGGCCCCGCCCTGCTGACCCGGATCGTGCGTGGCCCGGTCCGGCCGAGCATCGTCTTCGCCGCATACGGTGTTCGCGGCTTGGTCAACGTACTGCTGGCCCTGACGACGTGGCCCCTGTTGGCGGCTGCGGTGCTGCTGATCTACGGGCTGAGCACGTCGACCGGCACCATAACCTTCACCAGTCTCGTACAAATCCACACCGGCGAGGCAGCGCGAGGTCGCGTCTTCGCCGGATTCGACGCGCTGTTCCAAACCGGCAGGTTGGTCAGCCTCCTCCTGGGCGGCGTGCTCGCCGACTGGCTCGGCATCACCGCCGTCTACTTCATCGGGGCCGCGCTGCTGCTCACGGCAGCAGCGAGCGGTTTCAGCCCCAGACGGTCCTCGCAGGCGATGTGATCCCACGCCAGCGTCTCGCCATCCATAGCACCAGGGCCTTTCTGCACTCAAAATTGCGATGTACATCGTCGCAATCGCGCTTGCAGAGCGCTCCGCCTCGCATCCGGGAGCAGGGTTCGTGAGCCGAGAGCTGGACGACCCCGTCGGCGAGGCCGCCGCGCTGCGCAGCCTGGTCGGCGCCAGCGAAACGGCGAGGCGCGTCCTGCAGATCGGGCTCGGTCAGGCCCTGGAGCAACGCTGCGACGGCCATCCAGGCGCAGCGCCAGGAGTCCGCCGCGCAGCAGGACGCGTGCCGGGACCCGCTGCCGGCCTGCTCGACCGGCGCGGTGTGGAGCACCGGGCCTCGGCTGCCGATCAGATCGCGGTGCGGTGGCTGGTCGTGATGGACATCGACAACTTCAAGGAGATCAACGACGCCGCGGGCCACACCACGGGCGACGCCGACTTGCAGGAGTTGGCCCAACTGCTATGGCGAGAATGCCGCTCCGACGACCTTGTCTGCCGATGGGCGGGCGACGAGTTCGTCGTACTGCTCGCCGACCGGGAACCGGATCCCGACCCCGACGGTCCGGAGGTGGCCGAGCGCATCCGCGCCGCGCCGCGGTGGAAACCCACGACTGGACGCCGCAACTGGGCCCGAGAACCCGACCGCCGACCATCAGCGTCGGGCGTCCCCGCCGGCCCCATCCATTTCGACCCCCTATTCGCCGCCGCCGACCGAGCCCTCTACCGGGCGAAGCACGCCGACCGCAACAGGGTCGAGGTCGAAAGCAACCCGGCCCTTCCTCCAGCAGCGACCTGACCGCACGTTCATGAGGGGATTCGGGCTAGCTCCGGGGTGACGCCGGGCCGTCCACGACCTGCAGAAGTCTCTCGACACCAAGCTCTTCACTCACGTTCACCAATGCTTGCCGGGCGGTTCGTTGCTCTTCGTGCCCCTTGCCGGTTGTGTGGTGGGTGAACGGCTGCCTCCCGGTTGGTGGTGGCAGCGCTTCCGACTAGGCGGATTCGAGGTTTCTGCTGCGATGGTCGCCAGCGACGTGTCCAGGTCGAATCCCCAACCGCTGCTGGCCGGACGCAGGCCGCTGGCCCCGCACCTGTCGGTCTACGCGTTCATCCTCGTGCCGTTCCTGGCCTTGATCGCGGCTGTGCCGCTGGTGTGGGGGTGGGGCTTGCACTGGTGGGATGCGCTGCTCGCCGCCGGCTGGTACGTGTTCACCATCCTCGGCGTGACGGTCGGCTACCACCGCTACTTCACGCACGGCGCGTTCCGCGCCAAGCGCTGGATGCGCATCGCACTCGCGGTCGCGGGCAGCATGGCGGTCCAGGGACCGATCCTGCACTGGGTCGCAGATCATCGCAGGCACCACGCGTTCTCCGACCGGGAGGGCGATCCGCACTCGCCGTGGGCGTTCGGCACGTCTCCCGTCGCGTTGGCGCGGGGGTTCTGGCACGCGCACATGGGCTGGATCTTCGAGCGGGATCTGACGAATCAGCAGCGGTTCGCACCCGATCTGCTGGCCGACCCCGACATCCGGCTGGTGCACCGGTTGTTTGGGCCGCTGACCGGGGCCACGCTCGCGCTGCCCGCGTTGTGCGGCGGCCTGATCACCGGCACCTGGTGGGGTGCCGCGACGTCCTTCTTCTGGGCCGGGTTGGTCCGCGTCGCCTTCCTGCACCACGTGACCTGGTCGGTGAACTCGATCTGCCACATATTCGGGGAGCGCCCGTTCCGCAGCCGCGACAAGGCGGCCAACTTCTGGCCGCTCGCCCTGCTGAGCATGGGCGAGTCGTGGCACAACCTGCACCACGCCGACCCGACCTGCGCTCGGCACGGCGTCCGACCTGGCCAAATCGACATCTCTGCGCGCCTGATACGGATCTTCGAGAAGTTTGGTTGGGTCACCCACGTCCGATGGCCAACGGCCCGGCGCCTCGCCCGGTTGTCCGTCGACGGCTGAGACGACATCCAGGACCGCCGGAGACCTGAGGGCATCCTGATGCGCAGAAGGAACCGCTGACTCGCACCCACTGCGGCGTCGCCGCGACTCCGTCCACATCGATTCCGCGGCTGGCAAGGCCATTCGACTCTCCTGCGCTGGCAACGAAGAAACGCTTTGCGCGATCTGCAGCGGAACTGCCGTTTGCTCGGCGAATTCGTCGGGTAGGCCATACCAGTAAACAGGTAGCGCATGCTAATGGCGCAGTCCTGGCGCGTCAGCGCAGGCCGAAGGACCCGACATGACAGAAGCGCTTGACCGCAGGGGATGACTCGTTCGAGCTGCCGGTGCGTGCACCCCAGAGCGCTCCATCCTATGTGGACTCTAACTGCGCATGCGGATCAGGTGGACCGCCGGAAGGAGGCGCCGTGGCTCGCAACCTCGCCCACAAGCTCATCGCCTCGCACCTGGTCGACGGCGACCTCTCACCGGGCTCTGAGGTGGCCCTGACCATCGACCAAACCCTGACCCAGGACGCCACGGGCACGCCGGTCATGCAGGAACTCGAGGCACTCGGGCTCACCCGCGCCCGCACCGAGACCAGCGTGCAGTAAGTGGACCACAACTTGCTGCAGGCGGATGAGAAGAACGCCGAGGACCACGAATTCCTCCGGTCTGCCAGCCAGCGCTACGGCCTGTGGTTCTCCAAGCCCGGCAACGGCGTCTCGCACCCCACCCACATGCAGCGCTTCGGCGTCCCCGGCAAGACCATGGTCGGCTCCGACTCGCACACCTGCGCGGCCGGCTCGTTGGGGATGCTCGCCATCGGCGTCGGAGGCCTGGAAGTGGCGCTGGCGATCGCCGGTCACCCCCTGCGAGTGCGGATGCCCGAGATCTGGGGCGTGCGGTTGACCGGGGAACTGCCGCCGTGGGTCTCGGCCAAAGACGTAGTGCTGGAGATGCTGCGCCGCCACGGCGTCTCCGGCGGATTCAACCGCATCATCGCGTACCACGGCCCCGGGTTGGCCGGGCTCTCGGCGATGGACCGGCACGTCATCGCCAACATGGGAGCCGAGCGTTCCAACATCCCGGCACTGGCCGAGTACACCTTCACGCGGATCGACACCGACTACCCTCGCCGCACCCGCTCCCATCCCGAAGGCCACATCGTGGTCGGCGGGTGCAACTACGGGCAGGGCTCCTCTCGGGAGCACGCCGCGATCACACCTCGCTACCTCGGACTGCAAGTCGTGATCGCGAAGTCCTACGCACGAATCCACTGGCAGAACCTCGCAAACTTCGGCATCGTGCCGCTCGAGTTCGCCGATCCCGACGACTACGCAGAGGTCGGTGGTGACGACACCCTCGTCCTCGACGACCTGCGCGATGGCCTGTCGGCGGGCGACGTGCGCAACACCACCCGCAACCGAAGCTTCCGGGTGCGGCACCGCCTATCGCCTCGACAGGTCGAGGCGGTGCCAGGCGGCGTGATCCCGCTGCTGGCGTCCGGTGCCTGAATCCGCTGAATCGCCCCGTTCACCACACAGGCCGGAATTTGCCCCACGCGGTCCTCCTTACCCGCCGCGCAACCGGCTCCGCCCGCACGACGACGCCTTGCACGGGAGTTGGACAGCGAAACCGGGTACTTCAGCGTTACCGCGCCTTCCTGCGCCACCGGGCAGCGAAGCCTCCGAACAGGTCTTCCCCGCTTACGCAACCGCTGGAGTCGTCACTCAGCCGAGGAGGCATGTCACATGCCCGAGCACGAACATCCCCTGGAAGCGCTGCACCGCGGGCGGGACGCTGTGGCGGAGTCCGTGAGCCTGCAGGCCAGGACCCTGCAGCCGTCCTTGAACGAGCTCCACGCCTTCGGCTCGGCGATCGTGGGCACGCTCGCCCAGCTCAGCCAACTGAGCTCCGTGCTGGCCGAACAGGTGGGGCGCTTCGACGAACAGGATCTTGAGCGGGCCAAGACCAGCGATCACCCTGGCGACAAGCTGAGGCTCGCCGGAACCCACCTGGCCAGGCTCAGCGACGAGTTGGCCGTGGCCGTCACGGACGCCGTCCGGTACTGGACCGCGATTGAAAGCGTGGACCTGCACACCTCGGGGGACCTCAGAGCACGACGCCAGCCCGAGGCATAGTGATCGAAGCACCGCGACGGGGATCGCCTTTGCAACCTGGAGCCTTGCCCCGAATACTGACCTGGGGGAATACTTCGACAGGTTCGACCGGTCAACACGGACACCCCGCGGTGTCCCCGGTCGGCCGCCCGCACGGCAGGGCGAAGGAGACCCGAACGGCACGCGCTGTTCGGGAGCCGTCATGCCCAGCTATTCGGTCACCGCCGCGGCCTCGGAGCCGTTGATCGGTTCTGCCTGGATCTGGATGGCCAGCATCGCCTTCCTGCTCGGTTTGCTGGTCCTCGATTTCTCCATCACCCGCCGCCCTCACGAGGTCGGTCTCCGCGAGGCCGTGTGCTGGTCGGTGTTCTACCTCGCGCTGCCCCTGGTCTTCACCCTGGTCCTGTGGGCAGGGTTCGGCGGGACCTCGGCGCTGGAGTTCTTCACGGGGTTCGTGGTGGAGAAATCCCTGTCCGTGGACAACTTGTTCGTATTCATGCTGCTGCTGGCGGGATTCGCCGTACCCGACGATCTGCAGCAGCGCGTCCTGCTCTACGGCATCGTCGGCGCGCTGGTGCTGCGCGGGATCTTCATCGCACTCGGCGCCGCCCTGCTCCAGGCGGGAGCCTGGGCCTTTCTGGTGTTCGGCGTGATCCTGTTCGCCACCGCGATCAAGGTCCTCTACGAGGCCCTGACCGGATCTGCCTTCGACCGCGACGTCTCGCAACTGCGATCGGTGCGGCTCCTGCGCAGGCTGATGCCCGTCACCGATGACTACCGCGGACCTCGCCTCGCGGTGCGCGAGGGCGGGCCTCGCGCCCTGACTTCGCTGGCCGTCGTGGTGGTCGCGGTGTTCGCCACCGACGTCGTGTTCGCCGTCGACTCGGTGCCCGCCGTCTACGGCATCACCGGTGACCCATACCTGGTGTTCACCACCAACGCCTTCGCCCTGCTCGGACTGCGCGCCCTGTACTTCGTGCTGCGCACCGCTTTGTCCAAGATCACCCACCTCGACCACGGATTGGCGATCATCCTGGGCTTCATCGGAGCGAAGCTGGTGCTGCACTGGGCCCACGGAATCTGGCCGGCTGTGCCTGAGATCCTCACCCCCCTGTCCCTGGTGGTGATCGTGCTCGTCCTCGCGGCCGTCACCCTTACGAGCCTGCTAGCTCGCCGCGTCGAAGAAGCCACGCCCGAGAGCTGACGCACTCCAGTCGCAGGGGCACCTTCGGTTCCGTCCCCAGGCGCAACGGTCCGGCGACGGGCCGGTCCTGCTCGCCTCCGCCGGCATCGGCTGCTCAACCGGTGATCAGCATGCCCAGCCACCTGGCGGCCACCGACTCACCGCGCCAGGTCATCGCCGTACACGCCGACCAGGCACCAGGCACCCACGCATTCCGCGCCGACCTCGACCAACTCGTCGAGAAGCTGCCCAACGCCACCGCCCACGTCTGGTACGTAGCCCCCGAAGGTCCCTGGCCAGCAGACCGGACCGGCCTGCTCGACCTCACCGCGATCAGCATCCCGGAGGGCGTCACGACCTACCTGTGCGGCCCGTTGCCGTTCCTGCGCGCCGCGCGCGCCCAACTGCGCGAACTCGGCGTCCCGGCGGCCAATATCCACTACGAGGCTCCGCCCCGATCTGTGGCTCGGCCAGAACTGAACGCAGTGGCCATCCGGGCCAGCCCGCCTGCTCAGGCCGCCGGCAGAAGGAGAGTCGCTGTACCGCGCTGGTCACCGACATCGACCAGTGTCCGGCGAACAGCTTCCCTTCACCGGCGGGGACGGGACACCAAGAGCCCGACGACGATCCCGACGACCAGCATTACGGCCAACGCCGTCCACATCGGCATCGTGATCAACGGGACGAAGACCCTGATCTCGACGATTTGCCGGTTCTCAAGCACGAGCACCACTGCCGCCACGACTAGCACCAAACTCGTTATGGCGCGGGGGGACGCCCAATGATGCGTCCCCTCCGGTGAGCGCTGGCTCCTCTGACTGCTCATGGCGAACTCAACTCCGGCTAAGCGGGTGCTGGACCCGCGTGCGCTGCGGGTGCCGCTGCTGCATACGGCCGCACTCGAACGGCTCGGACAGCGGCGACAACCCCGTACACCACCAGCCAGATGCCGAGGATGTAGGTCAAGGTCACCAGGCCGAGGCCGGGGTAGGCCAGCAAGGCGATTCCGGCGAGCACGCTGAGCAGCCCGGACGCGATCGCCCATCCCCGCGCCGGGACGTCCGCAGCGACGATGGCGTGCAAGGTTTCGACGACACCGCTGATCGTCCAGAACAGACCCAGAGCGAGCGGGAACAGCGCGACGGAGGCAACAGGCGACCTCAGCACGACCACACCAGCGATGATGGCCAGCACGGCAAGCAGAATGAGGGCGAAGCGATTCTCCTGGTGCGCGCTCACGGCCTCGACGAACCAGAAGATCCCTCCGACCAACAACTGCACTCCGATGATGATCGCCAAAGCGACGACCGCCGGTCCTGGCCACACCAGCACGAGAATTCCGGCGATCACGGTCAGGACCCCGAAGGTCAGTAGCCAACCCCAGGACTGCCCGAGCCGGGCCAACGGTTCAGCGGCAGTCATAGCGGGCTGCTTGTGGGTGTTGGGCATTACCATCTCACAATGGGCTCGTCTGGTTCGGCGTCCTCAGATTGCGCGACCTCACGGTGCTTCCCCAGGGTCCAACGGCCTCAGCCTTCGGCGCACCGCCGGGCCTCCCGGACGGGGCATCGCAGCTAACATGACCGGGACACCGCCCGAGCCGTCTCGGTCCGCAGCTCATCGACCTGGTACGAGCTGGGTAAATCCGACCAGGGAATGTTCATGTGCCGCAGCATCAAGACGCTCCGCCCGCCGTACACCGATGACGTCACTGACGGTGACATCCGGGCGGCCGCATTGCAGTACGTCCGCAAGATCTCGGGTTTCCGCGCACCCGCCGCACACAACGCGGCCGCTTTCGAGCAGGCGGTGGACGAGGTCGAGAAGGCCACGGCCACCCTGCTGGCGTCACTGGAGGTCCGCGGCTCTCGGTAACTTCGCCGCATGAGCACCGTCATCGCTCACCGGCTCCGAGACCGCCCCGAGTCGAGCAGGGCGATGTCGCACGGGTGCTGGGCCAGCGGGGTGGCCGGGCGCGGAGACCTTGTTGGACAACTCCCCCGGCCGCTGCGACGTGAGCCAGTAGGCGGCGCCGAAGGCGACGCTGCACATGATGCCGATCTGCCCGTCGAATCTGGTTGCCCATCAGCACTTCCACGCCCAGCCCCTCGCACTGGAACAGCACGCGCTGCGAGGTGGTGAAACCGGTACGGGCGGTCTTGATGCTGATCGCGGTGGCAGCGTCGATCCTGGAACTGCGGTGCGCCACTGGATCCGGGAAGGCGTAGCGCCGCAGAATCGGGGGCGGCAACCGACGCCGGGAGTTGATTGGCTTGCAGACCGCGACGGTCGCGCTGAACGGCATCCAGACGCACCGCTGCACCAGCGGTTCCAGCGGTTCCAGCGGTTCCAGCGGTTCCAGCCCGGCCGTGGTGTAGGTGCACGGTCTGGCCGAGGACCACCGCAGTTGGCGGCGCCAGCAGGACGATTTCATCGACCACCACACCTACGTCTACGCCCTGCGTGGCACGGTGCCAGCGCGCTCGGCGACGCGGACGCAACCTTGGCCCAGCTGCGCGACGACCTAATCGCTTTCCTCGCCGAGGTCTCCGGTCCTGCGGCGTGCGTGGCTTCTCGCTGGGCGGCACGGCGGTGCTCTCCGCCGCCGCACATCGCCCGGAGCTGGTCAACGGCGCCGCCGTGCTCGGCACGTCCTCGGTGGTGGGCCGGGCGGCCGCCGAGTTTCACCAACGGCGAGCCGAACAGGTCGGAGACGCCGCGGCGGTGCTCGGCGGGCTGCGACAGGACACCGCCACGATGCTCGCAAGCTCCACACTGGACGTCGATATCTGGTGGCGCGGCGCGCGGAGAGCATCGGCGACGGCCGCGGCTACGCGAATGCGGCAACCGCGGTGGCTGGGTTGTGCGGAAGCTCGCTGACCCCGGAACTGGCCGCGATCAAATGCCCGGTGACGTTGATCGGCGGCGAGAACGACGCGCTCTGCCCCCGGAAAGCGGCCGACATCCTCCTCGAAGCCCTCCCCCGCGCCACGTACCGGGAGATCCCCGGAGCAGGCCACCTGATGAACGCCGACAATCCGGACGTGATCACGGCCGCACTGCGCGACGCACTGAGCCAGCGCTAGTGCCAAGGCCGTGAAGTTTGGGTGTTTGGCCTGATGTCAAGGGGCCGACGCGGTCAAGATTGGTACGCCCTGAAGTAAGGAACGGAGTTCCTGCTAGAACAGCGTCGACCAAGATCGATGATCAGCAGGAACTCCGTTGGAAATTCAGTCTGTCAGCAGGCGTGCCGTGACGGTGGCTGGGGGTCGGTTCGCGCCCGGTCACCTTGGTGAGCTGACCCAGTTGGTGCCGTTTGAGATCCTCGACGAGGCCTTGACACAGACCAGGACGGTGCAGCAGCGGATCAGGGATCTGCCGTCGCGGCGGGTGGTGTATTTGCTGCCGGCTGCCTGTTTGTTTCCCGAGGCCGGGTATCCGGGTGTGTGGCGCAAGCTGACCGCCGGGCTGGAAGGCATCCTCACCGCCGCGCCCACCGGTGCCGCGTTGGCTGCGGCCCGCCGCCGCGTCGGTGTGGCACCGCTGCGGTGGCTGTTCGACCTGCTGCGTGGC
>NZ_JBSFLZ010000090.1:0-31194 GCF_053599315.1 Saccharopolyspora sp. NPDC000995 | reverse complement strand
GCGAACAACAAGTCGATCTCGTCGTTACGATCGGCTGTCGAGCGATGCATCGCACATTTCAAGAACTGGAAGATACTCGCTACCGGATATCGAGGACGCCTCGCCGAACTCCCCGGAATTGTCCACATCATCACGGCGCTCGAATTCTACCGACTCGGCTGGTAATGCTCGTGAATAAGGCTCAAAGATCCGATTTCCATTGAAATTGCGGAGTGGTCAGGCGCCGAACACGGGTGGCGCGGTCTTGGGCATGTCTTCGAGCCAGATGTCGTCCTGCTCTTCGAGCCACCCGGGTCGCTCGCGTTCCTGGTCCTCGGAGCCTTGGCCGCGCTGACCGGACGCGCTCATTCCGCCAGCGCCGGTGCCGCCGCGTCCGGCCGCGGCACCGGTGCCCGCACCACCAGCGGTACCGCCAGCGGCGCTGAACCCGCCGACTCCCGAGCGGCCACCGGCTCCGAGGGCACCTGCACCCCCGCCAGCACCGAGCCGACCTGCGCCACCTGCGCCGAGCCCGCCTGGCTTACCGCCGCCAGCACCACCGGCACCGCCGCGACCCATTCCCGAGCCACCGCCAGGTCCACCGCGTCCCGGTCCGCCGCCGGGACCACCGGGTCCGGTGCGTCCCGCTCCGGGGCCGGGCAGGTAGCCGACGCCCACGTCTCCATTTCCAGTACGACCGGGAAATCCGCCGGTGCGGAGCCCGGTCAGATCACCTGGCAGCCTCTCCGGCGAGTCATCCGGTGTCCACACGGATCGGGTTTCTGCTGGAATGTTGGGGTTGCCGCCGGTGATGTCGCCAACGTTGGCGACCGAAGGCGTCGAGGGCTGCCCCGTGCCGGTGCGACCACGCGGCCGCACCGGCGGCGGCTCGATCGGCGGAGGCGGCGGAGGAGGCGGAGGCGGCGGAGCGGGCTTGTCGTTGAGGTCGCGGTACGCCGGAACCGAGGTGTCCACATTGGAGTACGTGGGGCTGAACACCCGCCCCATGGTCTCCTGCGCCCCGCGCTCGGCCTGCTGCCGCTCCCGCATCTGCGCCAGCGCATCGATACCGCCACCAACGACTCCGGTCGGGATGCTGGCCAGCATGGTCCGGCCGAAGTGGTGTCCCTCGGGTTCGGGGACCATCGCCTTGACCTGACCGGCGGCCGAGGCGGCTTCCTCGATCTTGTTGCCGGTCAGGTGGAACGCCTCGGAGCTGCTTGACATCCAGTTGACCAGTGGTTCCGACGACTCGTTGGCCGCACGGGCGGCGTCGCCCTCCCAACCGCCCGCGATCGCCGAACCGGCGTTCTGCTGAAGTCTCGGCCCGACTTCCTTTAGCTTGGCGGCGATTTTCCGCCACTGATGGGCGGCTTCGGTGGCCTTGCCCTGGTCGAGCGACTGCTGGTTGGTGTCGTAGAGCTCCTGGTGGCTGTAGGACTGCCAGTTCTCTTGCTGGCTGATCGATGCGGGGTCGAACTCCATGCCGCTGGCCAGCGCGCTGTTCTGCGCCGCGAGCTGTTGACGGAGCTGCTCGTTGCGCTGCTCGGCGGCAGTAGCAGCGGCCTCCTGGGCGTTCTGTTCCCGGGAGTTGTAGCCGAACAGGTCCGCGCCGGTGTCGTAGACCTGGCCCGCGCCCTCTGCGAGGGCGTTACCAACAGTGGAGACACCGTCAACGACGGCACCGCCGACGTCCTTGGCCACACCCCCGGCCCACTCCAAAACCCCATCGATCCCCCAGATCATTTCGGCATTCTCGGCGCGATCGCCTCAGCGATCTTCAACGCCTCCGCACACTCGTCCAAACCCTGGTCGCGGGACTCGCTGACGTCGACAAGGATCACGCCACCACCCGCGTTGAACAACGCTGAGCACATCCGTCCCTGCACTGCGCTCTTGTCGACCGCACTCGCCGCAGGACGTCCATCGATTTCCAGGTGGTCGTACTTCGCCCAGTTGGCCTGCTGCCCGTATGTCTCGACCGTTTGCTCTTGGTTCTTGTAGAAGGTGGCCCCGAACGGCTTGCCATTGAAAGCGCAACCAGGTTCTGAGGAGATTCCAGTCTCAAGCTCGCCAGGTCCTTCGAAGCCAAAGGATTCAAGCTGTTCCGGAGCTAGCAGCGTGCAGGGGTCGACCTTCGAGAGTCCCTCGCTCACCGGCGTCGAACTGGAGGGACCCGGTCCAGCTGAACTCCCGCTGCAACCTGCGACCGACAGCAAGGTCGCACCAGCGAACACAGCGACCACCGACCGAGACAACATCCTCACGCCTGGCTACCCTTCTGCAAGTCCTGACCGATCTGCTCGTCGGTAGCAACGTAATCCTTCGCAGCCTGCCGAAATAGATCGGCCTTTCTCCTTAGCTCATCAGCAAGCTTCAGCAGCAAGTCAGCCGCACCCGTCGACCCGTTCGAAGCCTTCTGACCAAACTTCGTCGCCAACTGTTGCGCCGAGTTGTACGTACCTAAACCTTCAATACGATTGAGCCGCATCGCGGCGCGAGAAAGCCGCTCCACCTCATCGGCCTCACGCTCGTAGACCTCGGCGGCTTTGTTGGCTGCGTCGGGGTTCATCTTCAAGTGCCCAGATGAAACCTGTTGCGACAGCTGGTCGTTCTGCTGCGCGATCGCGCCCAGCGCCGCACCGGCACCGGCGAAGCCGACGGCGGACCCCAAATCCCCAGACAAGTACGCGTCGGCCATCCCGAGACCCCTCCGGCACAGATCATCCAACCGTAGAAACCTTAGCGAACCGGACATCCCGCACACCGGTGGACCCGAAAGATGATCACATGAAAGGGCTGACACCACCCGTTAAGCCTAGCCAGGAACGAAACCCACCGAGCCCGCGAGAACACCAGCACGCCCTGCCGGATTCTTCGAGTCCCGAGCCACAACCGCACCCCCGACGAACGCCACCTCGACACAGTTGGCGCCGTTGTCGCTGTAGCTGAACTTTCGCCACAACACTCGGTCAGGCACCGCCGGCAGCCTTCCCCTTAATCGACCAGGCGAGACTTGATCGCCTCCGCCGACTCCTGCTCGGACAACGCGAACGAGATTAGCTACGGCATGTAGCTGAACTGGGAATCCGCGATCCCTTGCAGGCCGAGGCATGTCTTGCGCCAATTATCGCCTTCTATAAACAGTTACGGCACCATTTCCCCTCGCATGATCTCGACCACAGAAGAGGCCGCAATGTCTGGGAAGCCGTTGGGAGTCGGGCGGAGTCCATGGCCGAACTCCAAGAACTCGCAAGGGAAACCGCGCCACGGTGTTCGCCCTGTGCGAGGAGTTCGCCCTGAGCCAAGAATTCGCGCTGTGCGAGGAGTTCGGCGATCGCCACGACGCACATTGAGTACTGGGGCATGGCCTTCGACGACTGCGCAGACGTCGTCAGCGCATCCGGCAAAGTCCGGGCCAGCTTCCGGTCCGCCGAGGCTGCGCTCAGCCGGTCGTCGCGGCGATCGAACCTGCGTCTCGTTTGGGTTTGAACGTATGCACAGGAGCCGCCACCCGAACTCGCGGGTCGGGCGGCGGCTCCTTTATCAAAAGGGGTCAGCCGAAGAGGACCTCGGCTTCTGCGTAGCGTTCCAGGGGCACCGTCTTCAGCGATGCCGTCGCGTCGCTGAGCGGGACTCGCACGATGTCGGTACCCCGCAGCGCCACCATCTTGCCGTAGTCACCTTCGGTGATCGCGTCGATCGCGTGCAGGCCGAAGCGGGTCGCCAGCACGCGGTCGTAGGCCGTCGGCGTGCCACCTCGCTGTACGTGACCCAGCACCACGGCGCGCGACTCCTTGCCCGTGCGCGCCGCGATCTCCTCCGCCAGCCAGGTGCCGACACCGCCCAGGCGGACGTGGCCGAAGGCGTCCTTCTCCCCCGTCAGGAGCAGTTCCTTGCCGCCTTCCGGGACCGCGCCCTCCGCGACCACGATGATCGGCGCGTACTGGCGTTCGAAACGCTGCTCCACCCAGGTGCAGACCTTCTCGACGCTGAATGGCTGCTCCGGCACGAGGATGACGTTCGCGCCGCCCGCCAGCCCGGAGTGCAGCGCGATCCACCCCGCGTGCCGACCCATCACCTCGACCACCAGCGCCCGGTGGTGCGACTCCGCAGTGGTCCGCAGGCGGTCCATGGCCTCGGTGGCGATGTGTACCGCCGTGTCGAAGCCGAACGTGTAGTCGGTGGCGTCCAGGTCGTTGTCGATCGTCTTCGGCACCCCGACCACCGGTACCCCGTCGTGGGTGAGCTGCTCGGCGACGCCGAGGGTGTCCTCGCCGCCGATCGCGATCAGCGCGTCCACCTGGTTTTCCTCCAGGGTCGCCCTCAGCTTGGCGATTCCTTCGTCGACCTTGTACGGGTTGGTTCGCGACGAGCCCAGTATGGTGCCGCCCCGGTTCAGGATCTCCTCCACCTTGTCGAGGGTCAGCGGCGTGGTCAGGCCCTCCACCGGACCCCGCCACCCGTTGCGGAATCCCAGGATCTGGTGCTGGTGCACCGAAATCCCCTTGCGGGTCACCGCGCGGAGCACCGCGTTGAGCCCGGGGCAGTCGCCACCACCGGTGAGCACTCCGACACGCATTCCAGCCGGCATCGCTTTTCGCCGCCTCCTCTAATCCAGCCTGGACGGGAAGTGATCTGCGTCTCCCCTGCGTCACAGCGTGGCACGAACTGGATCGTTGCAGCAAGTTCCGGGACGTCATACCGGTCGCGGCAGAAGACCGGAAACACCAGCCCGAGGAATCCGGCAAGAACCGGCAAGAAAAGGTGGCCGGTTCCAGCTGGAACCGGCACCTCCCGAGGAGTCTGAACTCACGCGAAGCCGCGCTTGCGGCGGACCTCCTCCATCACCCGCCAGCGTTCGAGGTTGTGCTTGGCGTCGGCCAGGGCGTCGTGCGCGTTGTCCGGCGCAACAGGCAACTTCGGCTTGCCGAGGTCCTCCCAGCGCTGCCGCAGGTCCCGGGTGAACTTCGGGATCCGCGACGGCAGCAGCGGCATCGCGCCCCAGAGCTGGGCCAGCGCCACGTGGTCGTAGGCCGCGTACCAGGCCCACAGCTCGATGTTCCCGTTGCGCGCGGTCAGGAAGGAGTACAGGTCCTCGCGGATCCGGGCGCGGGTACGCCAGCACGCATCGGCGGGCGGCGGCAACTGCGGCAACACGTGCTGCCGAACCCAGGCACCGGCCCGGGACGCGTCGAACTCAGTGGACACCGCGTAGAACTCGCGGCCGGACTCGTCGACCACCCCGATCGACACCAGCTCGATGGTTTGTCCGTCCTCGATGAACTCGCAGTCATAGAAGTACCGCACCAGGTCAGCCTAGGTGGCGGCGGTTGTGGGGCCGGTCGCGGGCCGTCAGCCGGCCTTGGACTGCGGAAGGCGCTCGGCGGGCTTCTGCGTCTTCCAGCCCGCCACGTGCTTGCCCTGCGCGGCCAGGTCGTCCTTGACCTTGGCGGCATAGACGTCCACGTACTCCTGGCCGGAGAGCTCCATCAGGGCGTAAATGATCTCGTCGGTGATCGACCGCTCCACGAACCGGTCGCCAGCCATGCCCTCGTAGCGGGAGAAGTCCAGCGGCGGGCCGACCTTCACCACCACCTTGTGCGGGTACCACATCTTCGATCCGATTGGGTTGACCCGATCGGTGCCGAACATCGCGATCGGGATCACCGGCACCTTCGACTCCAGCGCCATCCTCGCCACGCCGGTCTTGCCCTTGTAAAGCCGGCCGTCCGGGGACCGGGTGCCCTCCGGGTAGACGCCCAGCAGCTTCCCCTCGCGCAGCAGGCGGACGCCGGTGTCCAGGGCGGCCTGCGCGGCGGCGCCGCTGGAGCGGTCGATCGGCACCTGCCCGACGCCGGAGAAGAAGTACTTCTTGAACTTGCCCTTGAAGCCCTTGCCGGTGAAGTACTCGCGCTTGGCCAGGAACGTCACCCGCCGCGGCATCATCAGCGGCATAAAGAACGAGTCGGCGACCGCCAGGTGGTTGCTGACCAGGATCGCCCCGCCAGTGGTCGGCACGTGCTCGACGCCTACGACCTTCGGACGGCAGAACAGCTTCATCAAGGGCCCGAGCAAGAAGTGCTTCATCACCCAGTACAACACCGCTGCGCCGCCTCCTCGCCCCGCGAACTTCTCCTGCTCAGCCTACGGAGCCCCGAGATCCGGCACAACGCGGCCTCGCTGTCGGCGATCTCGCCGTGCGATCGCGGATGAACCGCCAAGGCCGCCCCGCATGTCGGCCGCGCATGCGACGATGAGGCGGTACTGGCTCGCCGATGCTGTTGGGAGGCTGCGGTGCCCGTGCTCCCCGGTGCCGAACCGTTCGACCACGACGGATCGGAAGACATCGGTGTGCTGCTCTGCCACGGTTTCACCAGCACTCCGCAGAGCATGCGGGCCTGGGGTGAGCACCTGGCGGCGGAGGGGTACACGGTCCGCTGCCCGCTGCTGCCGGGCCACGGCACCCGGTGGCCGGATCTGAACCGGACCACCTGGCTGGACTGGTACCACGCCGCCGAGGCCGCGCTCGCCGAGCTGCGCGACCAGTGCCGGTCGGTGTTCGTGTTCGGCCAGTCCATGGGCGGCACGCTCTCCCTGCGACTGGCTCAGCGACATCCCGAAATCGCCGGGATCGTGCTGGTCAACCCCTCGGTGACGACGCTGCGCAAGACGGCCCGCCTGTTGCCGCTGCTGAGCCGGGTGTGGCCGGCGGTCGGCGGGATCCCCGGCGACATCGCCAAACCCGGCGGCTTCGAACTCGCCTACGACCGGTTGCCGCTGCGCGCGATGGCCAGCCTCCAGCAGCTCTGGGGGATCGTGCGCGGCGACCTCGGTCGGGTGCGCCAGCCGCTGCTGCTGTTCCGGTCGACCGTCGACCACATCGTCGAACCGGTCAACTCCGCGATCGTGCTGGACGGCGTCGCAAGCGTTGATCTCGCGGAGGTCGTGCTGGCCGACAGCTTCCACGTAGCGACCTTGGACCATGACGCGCGGGCGGTGTTCGCCGGTAGCGTCGAGTTCCTGCAACGAATCCACCGCGAACGGGCCGAGGAAGTCGTATGAACACGCGCCGCGACAACCCCGACGGGCCGGAGGACATCGACGCCGCATTCGCCGAGATAGTCGCCGACCTGGAGCGGGACTCGACGTTCGCGCGGTGGCCCGAGGACGGCCCCTCCGGCCGCGCCGCGAACACCGCGAGTGCGGTCTCGGACGCGGCCGAAGTCGAGCCGGAGCCCGAGCGCGACGCGGGGTCGCGGGACTGGACGCCGCAGCCCGACGAGGAGGAAGAGCACTTCGTCCCGCCGGAACCGCCACCGCTGCCCACCCCGCGCATCACGACGCTGCTGGGAATCGCGGTGATCGCGGTCGGCGTGCTGATACTGCTGGTGCCCGGCCTGGCCTGGATGGCCAGCTCGCTGTCGATACCGCTGGGGTTGGTGCTGATCAGCGCGGGCATCGGCTGGCTCCTGCTGCGGCTGCGCCAGGGCCCGCCGAACTCGGGCAACGACGACGGAGCCCAGGTCTGACGGAACCCGCAATTTCAATTGGGAATCGTACCTTCGATTTCCATTTGAAATGACGGCGTCAGGTCAGGTGTGGGGCTTCGGTTAAGGCGTGTTCGCGGGCCAGGGCCGCCGAGCCGATCATGGCCGCCGAATCCCCGTAGTGGGCCACCGCGATCCTCGCCAGCGGGCGGTGCCCGGCTCCGGTGATTGCCGTGGCGTAGTACTCGCGGGCATCGTCGAGGAACAGGTGCGCCGAGTCGCAGACCCCGCCGGCGATCACCACCACCTCCGGGTCGTAGACGTCCGCGACCAGCGCGAGGCCCTCGCCCAGCCAGCGGGCCAGGTCGGCCACCGCGCGGCGGGCGACCGGATCCCCCGCCTCCGCCGCGAGCGCCACCTCGACACCGGTCTGCTCGACGGGCGCTCCCGGCTCCTCTTGTCGGAGTTCCGCCGCGGTGGCCGCTAGAGCGGTGCCGCTGCAATACCGCTCCCAGCAGCCGCGTTTGCCGCACGAACACGGCCGCCCATCCGGGACGACGCGCAAGTGCCCGAGCTCCGGCGCGATTCCGTAGGCCCCGCGAAACACCTCGCCATTGATCATCAGCGCCCCGCCGATGCCGGTGCCGATAGCCACCAGCGCGGCCACCCGCGCCCCCGTTGCCGCGCCGAAGCGCTGCTCAGCGACGGCGGCGGCGTTCGCGTCGTGCTCCAGGAACACCGGCAGCCCGAGCCGGTCGGCGAGTTCGTCGGCGACCGTGACGTGTCGCCACGCCAGGTGCGGCGCGAAGCGCACCACCCGGCGGTCCTCGCTGACGAACCCGGCGACGGCCAGGCCAACCCCGGCGACGGCGTACCGGTCGGACAACGCGCGTACCGTGTCCACGATCGCCGCGTTCAGCTCGGCGCTGGTGGCCGGGGTCGGAACGCGGTGGGTTTCCAGGGTTTCGCCGTGCTGATCCACCACGCCAGCCCGCGCGCTGGTCCCGCCGACGTCCACTCCGATGGTCAGCACCGCGACACGGCTTCGGGTTCGTCGTCGTCGGTCAGCACCAGGCCGTCGACCCGCTGGACCCGGATCGGCTGGACCTTCGAAGCCACCGGGCCGTCCTCTTCGGACTCCTCGGGTTCCTCCGCCGGGCGCTGATCGGCCAGCATCTGCCGCAGCACCTGCACGATCCCCGCGAGCTGGTCATTGAGCTCCGGTCGGTGGCCGCGCAGCAGCGCAACCGCTGCGCACAGTGGACAACAACCGCAGGTGGCCTTACCGCCGGAGTCGGCGTCTTGATCGCAGCCGCGCAGGTATTCCTCGGCCTTGCCGGCGGCCACGTCGAGCAGCAGGCGGAGCTCCTCGAAAAGCTGGTCGTGCCGGGATTCGTCGCGCATCTCTCACCGCATCCACAACTCGGGGTCAGGCCGGAACCGGACGGTCAGCCCGTCGTCACCGGCGACCGCCGAGATCACAATGCACCGCTGGAGCACCGCTGGCAGCGCGACAAGCCGCCGGCGGCCGTCGACGGTGATCGCCAGCTCGGCACCAATCCGGGCCAGGTTCAGGTCCGCCGACGGGTGTAGCGGCAGCGCGATCTGCAGGGCGTACTCCGCATCCAAGCCGCGTCCACCGCCGGTGACCTGCATGGACGGTGTGCTCGACAGGTTCTTCAGCGGGTCGACCTCGGCGTAGAGCTCGTCACCGAGCGCCAGCAGCGCCTCCGCGCCGACCGGCTCCGCTGCGCGGTGTTCGACCACCCGCAGCGGAGCATCCGTCGCGCCCCGCAGTGTGTCGAGCACCTTCTCCTGCTCACGGCGACGGGTGCGCAGCCACCCGGCCGCGGCGCCGCGCGCCGATCCCGGGTGCGGCACCACTCGGTTGGCCACCAAGCCGTCTACCCGGATCTGCTGCAGCGCCAGGGCGGTCAGCGTCCGGCGGGTTTCGGCCGCCACCACCGACTCCGGGGTGAGCACCAGCCGGACGCTGGTGCCTTCGTCGCCGAGCATGTCCTTGAGCCCTGCCAGTCGTTCCGCGAGCCGCCCCAGCCCGTCGGCGACGGAGTCCCAGCGCTCGACCTGCTCGCTGCCTGCGATGCCGGCCAGCAGGCCGCGTACGGCCCGGCGGTGCGCCGGGAACAGCCGTTCCAGGTACCCGGCCAGCGATTCGGGCAGCGCGAGCAGCCGCAGCGTCTCGGCGGTCGGGCCGCAGTCGACGATCACGGTGTCCCACAGCCCGCTCGCGGCGAGGCGGTGCACCTCGGTGAGCGCCAGCAGGTCCTCCACCCCGGGCAGCACCGTGAGCTCTTCCGCGTCGACGTCGTCGACCCCCGCGCCCTGCAGCATGGTCCGCAGGTGTTCGCGTAGTTCGCGCCAGGTGCCGTCGACCAACTTGCGGGTCTGCACCTCGGCCGCGTGTAACACGGCGCGCGAACCATCCAGTCGAACTTCGCGCGGGTGCGCTCCGAGGTCGGCGTCGAGCGCATCGGCCAGCGAGTGTGCCGGGTCGGTGGAGACAACGAGCACCTTGCCGCCGTGCCCGGCGACGCGGGCGGCGGTGGCTGCCGCGAGGGTGGTCTTGCCCACCCCGCCTTTTCCGGTAAACAGCAGGATTCGCAACGGATCTTCTCGGTCTCGGTCGGGCTTCGGCCAGCGCCCTACTTCGCGCCTTCGACGCGGCGCTTGAGCTCCTTCAGGGCCGTGTCCATGATCATCTTCTCCGCTTTGCGCCTGAACAGGCCGATCACCGGGATCGCCAGGTCCACGGCCAGGCTGTAGGTCACCTCGGTACGGTCGCCCGACAGCGGGTTCAGCCGGTAGCTGCCCTGCTGCGCCTTCTGGACGCCTCCTTCGACGAGCTCCCAGCTCACCGACAGCCCGTCGGCCGCCCAGTCGTAGACGTTGACGTACGTGTCCTTGACCACCCCAGCGTCCAGCACGAAGCGGACCTTCGCCGCGTCGCCGTCCGAGGTGTGCGAGAGCACCTCGGTCTCCTTCACCGCTTCCGCCCACTCCGGGTAGGCGGCGAAATCCGCGATGGCTGCCATGATCTGCCCGGCGGGGGCCTCGATCACGATGGACTGGGTGGACTGATCGACCATGCGCCGCAGGTTACCGGGTGCCAGCAACGGCAGCGGCGCGGAGGAGCCGGGTTTTCCTCACCTTCACCACTGGATCACATACGGCCGCCCGGTGCGCTTGAAATGTCCGACGTTGACGCACTCGGTGCGCCCGATGCGCATGCGTTGCGCCAGCGGCTGGTGCACGTGCCCGAACAGCGACCACCGCGGCTGGTCGGCCGCGATCCGCTCCACCAGCGCGGTCGAGCCGTCCTCGGGCCGCCGCGCCACCACGTCGTAGATCAGCTCCGGAACGGCTGGCGGTAGGTGGGTGCACAGCACGTCCACTTCGGGCAGCGCCGCCAGGGCGGCGTTGTACTCGTCCTCCGGCCTGAGGTACGGCACCCAGGCAGCGTGACGGCGCAGCGTCGCACCCCGCGGCAGCAGGGTGCCACCGACGAAACCGAAGGTCAGGCCGCCCATCTCGACGCTCTCGCCGTCCAACACGTAGATGCCGTCGCGGACGAACTCCGGCCACAAACGGGGCGCGTCGACGTTGCCGGGGGTGGCGTAGGCGGGCGCTGTCATCGCGGCGAACAACTCGTCGTACTGCTCGCGGACGGCTTCCTCGACCACTGCCGCCGGATCGGTCAGCCCCGCCCACAACGAACGCACGTAAGCCCCGAACTCGGGCCCGCGGCGGCTGCGCCGCAGTTCGGCGAACCGCGCCACCTTCTCCGCGCCGAAAACCCGCCCCAGGATGCCCTTGCCGTGGTCGTGGTAGTCGACGAAGTCGATCAGGTCACCGAGCACCACCAACGCGTCCGCGCCGTCCCCCGCGCGCTTGAGCGCCTCGACGTTGCCATGGACGTCCGAAACGACGTGGACGCGCAACTCAACTCCCATCCGCCGACAACTCCTACCTCGAACCTAATCCGTTCCGGCATCGCGGTGGAACGCCCGTTGCGGCTGGGTGTCACGCCCAACGGCGCAAGCCGCCAACCGGCAGCACCGCGCTGATCGCCGCGGCGACTACGCTGTGTTGACTGCAGCGGGAGACCACAGGGACTACCGCTTAGTAACTATCGGCGTTAGTTTTGCCCCACTGACTGGTGTGTTTCGGAGGTTTCGACGTGCGAGAGTTCAGCGCGCCCGCCACTACGACTGTGGCTGAGGATGAGAACCTCACCGACCTGGTGTGGGCCAACGCGGAGCGCTTCGGGAGCACCGTGAGCTTCCGACGCCGGGTGGACGGCACCTGGGTCGACGTCACCGCCGCCGACTTCGCCGCGCAGGTCCTGGCCGTGGCCAAAGGCCTCGTCGCCGCCGGTCTGCGGGCCGGTGAGCGGGTCGGGCTGATGTCGCGGACCCGGTACGAGTGGAGCCTGCTGGACTTCGCGATCTGGACTGCCGGCTGCGTCACGGTGCCGGTCTACGAAACCTCCTCCGCCGACCAGATCGAGTGGATCCTCAACGACTCCGGCGCCAAGGCCGTGATCGTGGAGACCGAGGCGCACCGCGCCGAGGTGGACAAGGTCGTCAACCGGCTCTCCGAGGTCTCCCACGTCTGGCAGCTCGAGGGCCCGACCAGCGGCGGGGCCGCCGGCGTGGTCGACGAGCTGACCGCGCTCGGCGCGGAGGTCGACGACCGGGACCTGCATCTGCGCCGCCGCGCGGTGCGCGCCGAGGACATCGCGACGCTGATCTACACCTCGGGCACCACCGGTCGCCCCAAGGGCTGTGTGCTCACGCACCGCAACATGCTCGCCGAGGTGCGCGCGGACATCGAGGCGTTCCCGCAGTTGACCCGGCCGGGCAACTCGATGCTGATGTTCCTGCCGATGGCTCACGTGCTGGCCCGCGCGATCACCGTAATGTGCGTGTACGGCAGGATCACCCTCGGCCACACCGGCGACGTCAAGGATCTCGTCACCGACCTCGGCTCGTTCCGGCCGACGTTCGTGCTGGCCGTGCCGCGGGTGTTCGAGAAGGTCTACAACACAGCCAAGCAGAAGGCGCACGGCAGCGGCAAGGGCCGGATCTTCGACCTCGCCGAGGGCACCGCGGTCGCCTACAGCCGGGCCGTGGACGGCGGCGGCGTTGGCCTGGGCCTGAAGCTCAAGCACACGCTGTTCGACAAGCTCGTGTACGGCAAGCTCCGGGCAGCGCTAGGCGGTCGCTGCATCGCGGCGGTCTCCGGTGGCGCGCCGCTGGGCGAACGGCTCGCGCATTTCTTCCGCGGCGTAGGCGTACCGGTGCTGGAGGGCTACGGGCTCACCGAGACCACCGCCGCCGCTGCGGTGAACGTGGACTCCGCGTTCAAGGTCGGCACCGTCGGCAAGCCGGTGGCCGGCACGTCGGTGCGCATCGCCGAGGACGGCGAGGTGCTGATCAAGGGCGACATCGTGTTCCGGGAGTACTGGAACAACGCGATCGCCACCAAGGAGTCCATCGAGGACGGCTGGTTCCACACGGGCGACCTCGGCTCGCTGGACGACGAGGGCTTCCTGAAGATCACCGGCCGCAAGAAGGAGATCATCGTCACCGCGGGCGGCAAGAACGTCGTTCCGGCGGTGCTGGAGGACGCGCTGCGGGCGCACCCGCTGATCAGCCAGTGCATGGTGGTCGGCGACCAGAAGCCGTTCATCGGCGCGCTGATCACCCTCGACCCGGAGTTCCTGCCGTCCTGGTTGGCGAACAACTCCCGCCCGGAGAACACCTCGGCGTCCGAGCTGATCGACGACCCGGACCTGCGCGCCGAGGTGCAGGAGGCGGTCGACGAGGCCAACAAGGCGGTGTCCCGCGCGGAGCAGATCAAGCAGTTCCGCATCCTGCCGCAGGACTTCACGGAGGCCACCGGCGAGCTGACGCCGAGCATGAAACTCAAGCGCAACAAGGTAGCGGAGAACCACGCGACCGAGATCGAGGCAATCTACTCCAAGTAGGAGCGCTCGTCCTCGCAGGGCCGCCGATTTCGCGCAGTGAAACCGGCGGCCTTCGTGCTCGGGTGGTGGCGATTCCGTGCGAAATCGCCACCATCTCGCGTGAGCTCTCCGAGCGACTTGCTCGCTTTTAAAATTTCAGTCTCCTTAAAATCAGCCGAAGGTGTTGGGGAGATCGGCTCGCCAGTCGGCGACCAGCTGGGCTTTGGTGAGGCCCGTCGTCTCGCGTAGCTCTTTGTCCACTGTGGTCGGCGAATTCGAGGCCGCGACGCGGCGGTAGAGGTCCACGAGGCGTCGTTCGCCGAGGCGTTCGGCGAGGTGGCGAACCACCGACCAGGATTGCTGGTACGCCAGGTCCAGACGTCGTCCGCCGTGGTGGAAGTCGCCGTCGTCGGGCAGTTTCGCCGGCGGTCCGCTCTCGCGTAGTTGGCGGACCAGGTCCGGGGCGATGTCTTTGGGCGCCACCCCGCTCCCGCGGTAGCCGACGTAGTCCGCGAAGCCTTCCAGCATCCACATCGGCGCACCGTCCACTGTGTCCGCCCGGGCCGCGATGTGCGTGATCTCGTGCCGCAGCACCACGCTCAGGGCGGTGTCGGAGAGCTCACTCGCCGCCTTCGGGTTGAGCACCACGCGCGGGCCCTCCACCCGGCGAGCCGCGACGTCCACCCGATCGGCCACCGCCACCGCCGCGATGTCGTCCACCGCGAACTCCGGCCCCACCAGCGACCGCAGCTCCTCCCGGGACTCCGGCAGCACCACGCCGACCCGCTGGGACCAGCCCGGGCCCCAAATCCGCGTCACGTCGGCCACGGCGACGTCCAGCTGCCGGGCCACCCGCTCCACCGGCTGCCGACGGTGGCCGATGACCATTCCGGTGGCGGTGCGGCGCACCTGGCACAGCCCGAAATCCCACGGGCCGCGCCAAGCGTTCCCGTGCGCCCCCTCGTCGCCTGCGAGGTACCAGGAACCGCCGCGCCGGGCGAACACGTAGCCGAGCGGGCGCTGAGTGGGCACGCTGTCCACATCGGTCAGCGCGTAGCGAAGCATTACCCGCGGCGCCCATGTCTCGTCAGCCTCGGGCACCGGCGGCCGGTCCCCGGTCGCGCCGTCCAGCTGGTAGGCCCATTCGGTGACCGGGATCGTCGCGAGGTTCCGGAAGAGTTCGTGCTGTCGACGCTGGAAGTCCGGCGGCGACTTCGGGTCCACCGTGGCCGCGAACGTCGACTCGTCACCGGACCGGATCGCGGCGGCCCGCTGCTCCAGCAGGCGCCGGACAGCCACCTCCGGCGGCGACGTCGCGACGGTGAACCCAGCCCGCCCGGACACCTGCACCGGCGCGGTACGCGGAGCTTCCGGTGACGGCAGCGAAAGCGAGGAAACCCCAGCCAGCACGGCGCCGGCAGCGACAGCCGCCAGCCACCCCCGAAACGTCCCCGGCGCAGGCACAGGGCGCATGGTATTCCCGATCACATCGGCGGACCCGCGGCCCCCCGACACACTTTCGGGGCCAGCACTTCTTCGCGGTGCCGGCCCCGGAAACCGGGTGGTGCAGGCTCAGCCCGCGATGCGTCGGATCGCCGTAATCGGGCCGATCTTCTTGTAGTCGGCCACCTTGACGACATCGCCCTCGGTGGGGGCGTGCACCGCCTTGCCGTTGCCGATGTACATGGCGACGTGGCTGACCGGGCTGTAGTAGAAGATCAGATCGCCCGGCTTGAGGTCGCTGGCGGAGACGCTGCGGCCCTCACCGACCTGGGTCTTCGTCGAGCCGCCGATGGTCACGCCGGCCGTCTTGTAGGCCCAGTAGGTCAACCCGGAGCAGTCGAAGGTCGACGGCCCCTTCGCGCCCCACACGTAGCTTGAGCCCTGCTTGCTCAGCGCGGCGTTCACCGCGGCGACCGCCGCACCAGCACCGGCGATCGAGCCCACGCCCGTCTCGCCGTCGGACTTCAGCGAGTCGCGGTCCGCACTGCTGAGCTCGTTGTAGCGCTGCCTGGCCTTGGCGATCTGGTCCTGCATCGCCTTGGTTTTCTGGTCCAGGTCTTCGGCGATGCGCGCGGCATCCGCCTCGGCTTGCACGGCGCGGTTGCGGGCGTCCTGCGCGGCGCGCTCGGCGGTTTCCGCCTGCTGCCGCGCCGAGGCCACCGCCTTGACCGCGTCGTTGTTGTCCTTGGCCAGCACGTCCAGCGCGGACGCGCGGTCCAGGAAGTCCTCCGGGGTTTCGCTCACCAGCAGCGCCGACAGCTTGTTCAGCCGGGCACCCTGGTAGGAGGCGCGGGTGAGCTGGTCGACCTTGCCGCGGAACCGCTCTTCCTCGGCGCGGGCCTGGTTGGCGACCTGCTCGGCCTGACCGGCCTCCTGGTTCGCCCGGTCCAGCTCGTCTTTCTTGGCGTTGTGGTCGTCTTCGGCCTTCTTGGCGTCCTCGGTGAGCTGCTCAGCCTGGTGCTGGAGTTCCTGGACCTGCTTGGCCGCGTCCGAGGCATTGTTCGGGAGTTGCGGGTCTGCGAGTGCCGGCCCGGAGGTCATACCAACGACGGCTGCGACCGCGGTTGCGGCCAGGGCACCTCGCAAAGAGCGCTTAAGTCGGTGCGACTCCACGTCGCGCACTGCTCCTTCGTCTCCACCCGCTTACCGCCCGGTTGCCCCCTGCCCGGTGCGGCCCGACTCCCCGACAAGTCGATGCAGCGGTGCCCCGCGGGCCGCCCGGTCTGGGCAACTGATCGCCACGAGGTCCCGAGTAGGTTACGAAAGGTGAGCCGCAACGTCCAGAAGCGGGTCGGAAAAATTGTGCACCGATACACAAGACCCCTAACGGAGGAGAGTCGTGCGCTCACGGTGACGAATCTTGCGGCTTAACTACCTGGAATAGCGACGGAAAAATCCACTCGATAGGGAGGTCCAGGACAACTGAGTGATCGTTATGAGATTGGCCACGCACCCACCGAATCGCCAGGCGGTCGGTTGCATCGGCAAGCTGTTAAACCCGGTTCAGCCGAGCCAGCAACATCGCGGACGAAACGGCATAAGCGCCCCGCCGGCGGACGGAGGTGACCACGGCCCGGTCCGAGGTCGCCACCACGACTTGACGCCCCTTCGGCTCGGCGGAGACGAGATCCCGGATGACGTCGTCGGCCTGCACCCCGGCCTCGCTGAACAACACCCGGACCCCGCGCGGCCCGGCGGTCGGCACCGCCAGCACGTCGGCGCCATCGAAGACCACGGTGACCTCCGCGCCAGTCCGCGCCGACAACGCGGCCAACTGGTGCGCCAACCGATCCCGCTGATCGGAAAGCGGCAATTCCGGATAACCGGTCTTGGTCACGTTGTAGCCGTCGACGATCAGATGCACGGCCGGCAATGCCAACAACCGGTCCAACGCGGCGACGTCCGGCACCTCGCCGGTCGCGCCGGAATGCGCCCGCACCCGCTGCACGACGTCCGCGGGCCGCGGCCCGCTCCCGCTCGCCCCAAGCTCGCGCCGCAGGCCGCCTACGGCGCCCTCAAGCGTCTCCAGCAGCAGCGCCAGCCGCACCTCGTCGCCCTGACGGGCTTCTCGGGCGGACTGCCGCGCCACCTCCACCTCGGCGCTCGCGCGCTCCGCGCGCCGTCGCTCGTCCTGCGCTCGCATCCGCTCGCGGTCACGCTCCGCGGCGATCTCGCCGAGCGAAGCCTCGTGCTCCGCGCGGACCTCCTTCAGTTCGCTGCGCGCGTGCTCCGCGGCGTCCTTGGCTTCCTTGAGACGCACTCCCTGCTCCCGCAGGCGCTTGCGCAGCCGGTCCGCCTCCGCGCTGTTCTCGCCACCTACCCGGTCGGCGATCTGCTTGGCTTCGGTGAGCTCGCCGCGCAGCCGCTCGACATCGGCGGTCAGCCGTTCGACTCGCGCCGTCGCGGAGTCGCGTTCGGTGCGCAGTTGGCCCTGCTCGGTGCGGAAAGCGATCAGTTCCACGTAGTGCGGCGCGATCGGCGAGCCGAGAAGCACGGCGGCCGCGGCGACCGCAACCGGGTCGGCATCGTCGAGGGCGAGCGCCCCGGGGCGGTGGTTGCGGCACCAGTCCACAACGGCGGTGCGGAAAACCCCGGAGTCGCGCAGCGCGGCGACCAGCACAGGCTGGCCCAGCTTGGCCCGCTTGGCGGGGGCGAAGCGGACCACCGGGCGAAGCTGCGCCGGCACGTCCGACGTGCGCATCTCGTCCAGGGCACCAGCAGCGAGTTCCGCCAGCCGGTGGCGCAGCGGGCCGGGCAGCGCGTCCCAGTCGATCGGCGGGCCACCACCGGCCTGCTGCGTACTGTCCACAGCAGACTCATCGGGGGTGGGGGTGTCGGCTGACCCCGGCTTCGGCGGTACCACCCCCACAGGCTAACGGCCGGGGCCCCGGGATCCCGCATCCACCGACCCTGCGCGGTAGCGGGACGCAACTTCAACCCTCCACCGCATGAATACGGGGGATTCCTGGCGCTCGCAGCCTGACCGACCGGCGAGCAGCCCATTCTTCGACGATCAACTCCAGCCGCGTTGGAACCGGCCAGGTTTCGAAAAAAAGCCAAAGGTTGTTGTGCTGGCTCGGTTCTCGCTCAGCGCGCCGATGACCTTACCGAATGGCCTGGTCGCCTAGTGCACAGACTTGACGCGTTTCCTCCCATGCCTAGCTGAAGACCGAGGCAATCACCGGTCCTGTCGGTAGAAGGACGTAACTTGAGCACCGATGTCCGCGCACCCGCAACTGTCCTTCGACGAGCTCCTCACCCCCGAGGAAGTCCCGCTGCACGAGGTGACCTTCGTCGTCGTCGACCTGGAGACCACCGGTGGTGACCGCGAGGGGGACGCGGTCACCGAGATCGGTGCCGTCAAGGTCCGCGGCGGCGAAGTGCTCGGCGAGTTCGCCACGCTGGTGAACCCGGATCGCGGCATTCCGCCCTCGATCGTGTCGATCACCGGCATCACCGAGGCGATGGTCGTCGACGCACCCCGCCTCGACGCGGTGCTGCCGGCCTTCCTGGAGTTCTGCCGCGGCAGCGTGCTGGTGGCGCACAACGCCCCGTTCGACATCGGGTTCCTCCGCGCCAACTGCGAGCGGCTCGGCCTGCGGTGGCCGAAGCCGCAGGTGGTGGACACCGTTCGGCTGTCCCGCCGGGTACTGACCCGCGACGAGACGCCCAACCACAAGCTCGGCACGTTGGCTCGGGTGCTCAACGCCCGAACCGTTCCCGTGCACCGCGCGCTGGACGACGCTCGTGCCACAGTCGACGTGCTGCACGCCCTGTTGGAGCGCGTCGGTCCGCTAGGCGTGCGAACGCTGGAAGACCTGCTCGGCCACCTGCCGGACGTCACGCCGCAGCAGCGGCGCAAGCGCGGCCTCGCCGACGGTCTGCCGAACTCGCCGGGCGTCTACCTGTTCCGTAGCCCGAAGGACGAGGTGCTCTACGTCGGCACCGCGATCGACCTGCGACGGCGAGTCCGGCAGTACTTCACCGCCGGGGAACGGCGCAGCCGGATCAAGGAGATGGTGATGATCTCCGAGCGGGTCGACCACGTGGTGTGCGCCCACCCGCTGGAGGCGGAGGTCCGGGAACTACGGCTGCTCGCCGCGCACCAGCCGCGCTACAACCGGCGTTCGAGGTTTCCGCAGCGCGCCTGGTGGGTGGTGCTGACCGACGAACCGTTCCCGCGCCTGTCGGTGGTCCGGATCCCGAAGCCCGATGCGCTGGGCCCGTTCAGCTCGCGCCAAGCCGCCGCCGACGCCGTCGAGGCGCTCCAGTCCGCCACGACCGTGCGGCGGTGCGCTGAACGCATCTCGGCGCGCGAACCCAACGGCCGGCCTTGCGCCCTGTACGAGCTGGAGCGCTGCGGCGCGCCCTGTGCGGGCCGTCAGAGCGCCGAGGAGTACGAGCCCGCAGTGATCTCCATCCGGGACGTCATCCGCGGCCGCAGCGCCGGTCTGCTGGATCGGCTGCGCGACGAGCTCGACCGGCTGTCCGCCGCGCAACGCTTCGAAGACGCCGCCGTGCACCGCGACCAACTGGCAGCGCTCGTGCGCTCACTGGACCGCAGGCACCGCCTGGCCGCCCTGACCAACGTGCCCGAACTCGTAGCGGCCCGGCCGGACGGCCGAGGCGGTTGGCACCTGTCGGTGATCCGGCACGGGCGACTCGCCGCCGCGGGTACCGCTCGGCGCGGCGTCCCACCGATGCCGATCGTGGATCTGCTGCAGGCGTCGGCGGAGACCGTGATCCCCGGGGCGGGACCGCTGCACGGCACGACCGCCGACGAGGCGCGGGTCGTCTACCGCTGGATGACCACCGGCGGAACCCGCATGGTCCGCTGCAGCATCCCGTGGGCCGAACCGGTGAACGCCGCGGGCTCCTGGCGCGCCTGGTTGGAGAAGGCGACCACTGGCCGCACCCCCTACGCCGCGATCAACTGAAGGTCGTGGCCGCCTGTTCGGCGGAACCAACGCGCCTGGAGCCGTTAGCCCGTCATGTCGAGGCTGGCGATCACCTTGATCGGCCGGATCCGGACCACCAGCTCGCCCGGCACCCCGTTGCGTCGGCCGAACTCCTCGGCCCGGTCGCGTCCCATGTAGCGGCCGCCGATCTCGGTCGCCGTGCGCAGCAGTTCGGCGGGGTCCTCCGAAATCTCCGCGATGCCCTGCACCTGCACGAAGGCGAACGGCGGCTCGGGCAGGTCCGCGCACAGCGCGACCCGCGGATCGCGGGCGATCGCGCGGCCCTTCGCGGTGTTCTTGCCGGTGTTGAACACGACCTCGCCGTCGTCCAGCACGAACCACACCGGCGCGACCAGCGGTCGCCCGTCGCTCGCGGTGAAGGCGAGCATGCCGGTGCGGGTGCCCGCTTCGAGGAAGGCGCGGATCGCCGGATCATTGATCGATGTCACGCGGGCAACCGTAGTGGGCCCGCCACCACCTCGCGATCTCGGAAAACGACGAGGCCCGGCACCCCTCGGGGCCGGGCCTCGATCGAAGTGCGCTTACTCAGTTGGCAACTGCGGCTTGCCAGCGGTCAGCTCGCGCTCCGCCTGCTGGATCTCGTCCTCGTGCCGCGCCCGCTGAAGCGCCGCGGTCTCCTCGATCGGGTCCGGGGTTAGCAGGCTGCCAGCCACCGGGCTGCCAGCCGCGCCGAGCTTGTTCATCTTCTTCGGCACCGGAGCGCCCTGGTAGGGCAGTTCCTCCGGGTGGCCATTCTCGTCCACCGGACCGAGCGGCTGGTGGACCTCGATGAACTCGCCGTGCGGCAGGCGCTTGATGATGCCGGTCTCCACGCCGTGCTCCAGCACCTCGCGGTCGCTGCGCTGCAAGCCCAGGCAGACGCGGTAGGTGATGTAGTAGGCGATCGGCGGCAGGAGCAGCAGGCCGATGCGGCCGCCCCAGGTCATCGCGTTCAGCGAGATGTTGAACTCGAACGCGACGATGTCGTTGGCACCGGAGATCATCAGCACGCCGAAGAGCGTCAGCGCCATCGCACCGAGCCCGGTCCGAACCGGCGCGTCACGCGGCCGCTGGAGCAAGTTGTGGTGCGCGTTGTCCTTGCTGAGCTTGCGCTCGATCAACGGGTAGGTCATCAGCAGTGTGAACAGGATTCCCATGCCGATGACACCCGCGAAGAACACCGGCGGCACGGTGTACTTGCCGATGTAGAGCTCCCAAGCGGGCCAGATTCGCAGGATGCCGTCCGCCCAGATCAGGTACCAGTCGGGCTGCGAGGCCGCCGACACCTGGGACGCGTTGTACGGGCCGAGGTTCCAGACCCCGTTGATCTGGAAGACACCGGCCAGGATCGCGCACACGCCGGTGACCAGCGCGAAGAACGCACCGCCCTTAAGCGCGAAGACCGGCATGATCCGGACGCCGACGACGTTGTTCTCCTTGCGCCGCACCCCGGGGAACTGGGTGTGCTTCTGGTACCAGACCAGCGCCAGGTGCACCGCGACGAGGCCGAGCATGATGCCCGGGATCACCAGCACGTGCAGCACGTACAGCCGCGGGATGATCTCCGTGCCCGGGAACTCACCGCCGAACAGTGCCCAGTGGATCCAGGTGCCGAGCACCGGGATCGACAGCACGATGCCGGACAGGGTGGCCCGGATACCGGTGCCGGAGAGCAGGTCGTCCGGCAGCGAGTAGCCGAAGAAGCCCTCGAACATGCCCAGCATGAACAGCAGGGCGCCGATGGTCCAGTTGCTCTCGCGCGGGCGGCGGAACGCACCGGTGAAGAACACCCGGAACATGTGCGCCGCCATTGCCGCTACGAACAGCAGCGCCGCCCAGTGGTGGAGCTGCCGGATGAATAGACCGCCGCGCACTTCGAACGAGATGTTCAGCGTCGTCTCGAACGCCCGGGACATCGGGACGCCCTGGAGGTTCTGGTAGACGCCGTTGTAGACGACCTCCTCCATGGAGGGGTCGAAGAACAGCGTCAGGTAGACGCCCGTCACGATCAGGATGATGAACGTGTAGAGCGCGATCTCCCCGAGCAGGAACGACCAGTGCGTGGGGAAGACCTTGTTCAGCTGGCGCCGCATGCCCTTGGCGAGCTGGTACCGCGAGTCGAGCTCGTCGGCTGCGGTGGCCACCTTGCGGTACGTGGCGCTCTCCGCCTTTGTCGGTCGAGTGATCGAACTCATGAATTACGCTCCCAGTACGCCGGGCCGACCGGTTCGATGAAGTCGCCCTTGGCCACGAAATAGCCGTCCTCGTCCACCATGATCGGAAGCTGCGGCAGCGCCCGCGTGGCCGGACCGAACACCGGCTTGGCGTAGGTGTTGACCACGTCGAACTGAGACTGGTGGCAGGGGCAGAGCAGGCGCCCGGTCTGCTGCTCGAACAGGGATGTCGGGCAGCCGACGTGGGTGCAGATCTTCGAGTAGGCGTAGTAGTCGCCGTAGTTGAAGTCTTCCTGGCCCTTGCGCTTGACCGGCTTGCTGCCGGGGCGCAGCCGGATCAGCATGACCGGCGCGTCGCCCTTGCGCATCGAGGCTTCGAGCTCGTGCTCGTCGTGCCGCATCGACTCCCGGAACGGGAAGACGGTCTCGAAGCCGCCCGCGTCGATGTCCTCCGGCCGCAGCAGGGAGATCTCGTGCGGGTTGCCGGTGTTGCGGCGCAGGTAGGTCTTCTCGCCGTTCTCCGACAGCCACCCGGTGTGCTTCAGGGACTCCGGCCCCTCGGTCGCCCACGGGTTGCGGACTAGACCGCCGATCGCGAACACGCCCGCGCCGACGCCGAAGGCACCGGCACCGAAGCCGGCGGTGCGGCGGATCATCGACCGGCGGGTGATGCCGCTGCGGTTGCCCGCGTCGGCGAGCAGCGCGGCGGTGGTCTGCCGGTCGACCTCGTCGGAGCCGTGGCCGTCGTGCCGCTGCTGGACCGCCACCTCGTGCGGGATGAACTTCTTCTGGTACTGCACGACGCCGATGCCGACGGCCAGGATCGCCAGGCCGAAGAAGAAACCGATCAGCGGGTTGTACAGCGAGTAGATGAAGTGCGCGCGCTCGTCCGACGGCGGCGCGTAGCCCCACGGCCAGAACACGAAGACCGCGATGAACGCCAGCGCCGACAGGCCAGCGAGGGTGAACCAGGCGGCGACCGCCCGCTCCGCCCGGCGCTCCGCGCGGGTGCCCGGCACGGGCCAGTTGTCCCGGTACTCGACGAGTTCGACGTCGTCGAGCGCCAGGCCGAGCCGGACCTTCTCGTCGCGGCTCATCTCGGCCAGTTCGGCCTCGGTGTATTCCTTCTTGTTGTGCTCACTCATGCCCTGGCTCCGATCCACAGGGTGAGGCCGATCAGCGCGCCGAGCCCGACCACCCAGGCGATGACACCCTCCGGCCCGGGCCCGTAGCCGCCCAGGTCGTTACCACCCGGGTTGTTGTTGCCGTTGGTGACCGACTTGATGTAGCCGATGATGTCTTGCTTCTCCTCCGGCGTCAGCTGCCGGTCCGAGAACTTCGGCATGTTCTGCGGGCCGGTGAGCATCGCCTCGTAGATCTCTTGCTCGGTGGCCGGCGCCAGGTTCGGCGCGAACTTGCCGGAGGACATCGCGATGCCGCGGCCGGTGAAGTTGTGGCAGGACGCGCAGTTGAGCCGGAAGAGCTCGCCGCCGCGCGCGGTGTTGCTGCCCTGCAGCGCCTCGCCGGTCTTCTTCGGCGACTCCGGCCCACCGCCGTAGGTCTGCACGTAGGCGGCGAGCGCGTCGATCTCTTCCGGGCTGAACTTCGGCGGCTTGCGCGTCGCCTGCGCTTCCTGGCGCACCATCGGCATCCGGCCGGTGGCGACCTGGAAGTGCACGGCGGCCTCGCCGACGCCGACCAGGCTCGGTCCTCGGTCTTGGACGCCCTGCAGGTTCGAGCCGTGGCAGGAGATGCAGGCGTTGTTGTAGAGCTGCTCGCCCTGCCTCACCAGAGCCGGGTCCGCAGCGGCGTGCGCGATCTGCGGCTCGGGAGTCACGACGGTGTACAACCCGCCGGCACCCACCAGCGCGATGCCCAACGCCAGTACACCGGAGATCCGCCGCTTAAGCTTCGAGCCCGCGCGGTTCCGTTTCTTGTTGGTGGTCATTAGAGCGGCAACCCTTGCTGTCCGGTTCCGGATGTTCGGTTTCGACCTCGTGAGAAGAAGCCGATCATGCTTCGGCCGTCATGGGACGAGGTAGATCACGGCGAACAGGCCGATCCACACGATGTCCACGAAGTGCCAGTAGTAGGACACCACGATGGCGGCGATGGCCTGGGCCGGCGTGAACTTGCTGAGCTTCGTCCGGATGATCAGGAAGATGAAGGCGATCAGCCCGCCGATGACGTGCAGCCCGTGGAAGCCGGTCGTCATGTAGAAGACCGTCCCGTAGGCCGACGACGCGATCGTTGTCGCGTGCTCGGTGACCAACGTGTGGTACTCACCGGCCTGCCCGAGCACGAAGACCGTGCCCATGATCAGCGTGATCACGTACCAGCGACGGAGACCGAAGACGTCACCCCGCTCCGCCGCGAACACGCCCCACTGGCAGGTGAATGAGGACGCCACCAGGATGATCGTGAACGGGAGGGCGTACGGGAGGTTCAGCTCGGTGGGCGGTGGTGGCCACTCGCCCTCGTTCTGCGCCTTCACCGTGAAGAACATGGCGAAGAGCCCAGCGAAGAACATCAGCTCGCTGGCCAACCAAACGATGGTGCCTACGCTGACCATGTTCGGCCGGTTCAGCGAGTGCACGCGTTGACTGATTGAGGGCGCTGCCGTTGTCACGCGACGCATTATGTCTTGCACGTTTTCCCCTCGCGCCTTCGGGTCCGGCCGTCAGCCGCAGGGTGATCGGATTGCAACCCGGAGGTAACGCACTGTGAAAGGCATCCACGCGCGGTGGTCAGCCTTCCGAGCCGCCCGCAGGGCCCGCAGCAGGCCCTCGATCAGCGTCGACGATCCCGCGCTGGAGGTCGTCGTGACCGCGTTCGACGAAGCCGAGGCCGCCTCAGCCGCCCTCGCCCGCTCCGAGCGCTGGCAGCCCGAACTACCTGCGGTGTTGCGCCACCACCTGGCCCTGCCGGATCACTCGATCGAGGCCGCCCGGGGCCTGCTGGCCGCCGACGGCTGGGAACTCCGCCCAGGCGGCCGGGGTGGCCAGCTCGCCGCTGGGGGCCTGACCGCGTTGATCGCGCTGCGTGTCCAGCAACTCGACGCGTTGCACTGCTCACAGGAGAATTCCCGGATGGCCGGGCTCGCCCAGCGGCACGGCGGTCAGTCCTTCGGCTGGGACGCCCTGCAGCCCGACCCGAGCTGATCGACTTCCGGTTGATCGATTTGCCCGGGCGGCTACTGTTCGCCCCGGTCGGGCGGATAGCATCCGGAGATGTTCGGCGGTCCCACCGCCCCATCCTGCGCCGACCCGCGAGGAGCTAGTGATGAGCACACCGACCACGAACGTTCTCGTGTTCAGCCATCGCCCCGAGGTCCGAGAGGCGATCATCACAGCAATCGGGCGCCGACCGGCCCCGGATCTCGCCCGGCTGCACTACATCGAGGCGGGGACCGTGGCGGACGTGCTCAGCGAGGTCGACGCGGGCCACGCGGACCTGGTGATCCTGGACGGCGAGGCGCAGCCTACCGGTGGCATGGGCGTGTCCCGGCAGCTGAAGAACGAGATCGCGCAGTGCCCGCCGGTGGTGGTCGCTGTGCGCCGCAAGGACGACCGATGGCTGGCGACCTGGTCGCAGGCCGACGCGGTACTGGTGCACCCGCTGGACCCGCTGGCCGCGGCCGAGACCGTCGCCGAGGTCCTGCGTTCGCAGGGCAAGCCGGTACCCGCCTGACTTGACGTTGCGGGATGATTTGCGCAGCGGCGCGGTCCGCGCTCCCCTTTTCGGGAGGCACCGCCGCTGCGTTCTCGGGCGCGCGGCTCGTGGAAGTGTCCGTTGCACCGCGTCGGGCCGCCGCTGCTTGCTGAAGACGGAGTGAAGAACGTGGGAACCATGGCGGGAAACTGGGCAGGACTGCTGGGCAGCCTGGTCGCGGGTGAGGATCTCTCCGCGGAGGAAACCGCCTGGGCGATGAACCTGATCATGTCCGGGGAGGCCTCGCCCGCGCGGGTCGCGGCCTTCGTGGTCGCGCTGCGCGCCAAGGGCGAGACCCCCTCCGAGGTGCGCGGGATGGCCGACGCGATGCTCGCGCACGCCCGGCGGTTGGAGATCACGCAGCGCTCGGTGGACATCGTCGGCACCGGCGGTGACCGATCCGGCAGCGTGAACATCTCCACAATGGCTTCGATCGTGCTCGCCGCGTCCGGCATCACGGTCGTCAAGCACGGCAACCGGGCCGCGTCGTCGAAGTGCGGCACCGCGGACGTGCTGGAGGAGCTAGGCGTGGCCATCGACCTCGCGCCCGAGGGCGTGCGGCGCTGCGTCGAGGAGATCGGCATCGGGTTCTGTTTCGCGCCGGTGTTCCACCCGGCGTTCAAGCACGCGGGCGGCCCGCGACGCGAGATCGGCATTCCGACGGCGTTCAACGTGCTCGGGCCGCTGACCAACCCGGCGCTCCCGGCGGCCGGCCTGATCGGCTGCGCCGACCCCCGGATGGCGCCGGTGGTGGCTGAGGTGTTCGCCTCCCGCGGCAATTCCGCGCTGGTGGTGCGCGGTGACGACGGCATGGACGAGATCACCACCACTGCCGGCAGCACGGTGTGGGTGGTGCACGACGGCGCGGTCCGCGAGGACCGGATCGACCCGCAGGAGTTCGGCATCGCACGTAGCCGCCCGGAAGACCTTCAGGGCGGCGACGCGACGGTCAACGCGAAGGCGGTCCGCGATCTCCTGGCCGGCGCCACGGGCCCGGTGCGGGACGCTGTGCTGCTGAACGCCGCCGCCGCGGCGGCGGCCTACGACGGCCCGGGAACGAACCTCAACGACCAGCTAAACGCCGGATTGGAGCGCGCGGCGAACGCGATCGACTCCGGTGCCGCCACGGACCTCCTGGACCGCTGGGCTGTGCTCTCCACAGCCCTCCGCGACCGCAGTCTCAATTGAAACTGCGGACCGTCAGGCGTCGCGAAGTTCGGTTTCAACCCAAACCCGTGCTCTCACTCTTCTTCGAGGCCGATGGAGAAGGCCGCTTCGGTGTCCCTGCGGGAGTAGGAGCGGAACGCGATGTGGGTGTCCGTGTCGAGGACGCCCTCGACCTTGTTGATCCGGCCGGGCACGATCTCGGCCAGGTCCTCGTGGCGGGACACCCGCAGCATGGCGATCAGGTCCACGTCGCCCGCGCAGGAGTAGACCTCGTCGACGCCGTCCAGGTCAGCGATCTCCTGGGCCGCCTCGGCGAGGCGGTCGGCGGCGGTCTGGATCAGCACGATCGCGGTGATCACGGCAAAACCTCCGGCTGCAGGGGTACTGGAAGATCTTAAACCGCGCAGGCCCCCGGGTCCGGTGGACGCGGGGGCCTGCGGTCGGTGTCGTCGTCAGTGGCTCTTACCGGTGTGGTACTCGAACACCAGCCCGGCCACCATGATCAGCACGAAGCCGACGGCGATGACGATCATCCACACGTGGAAGAACGCCAGGGCCAGGCCGGCGAAGGCGGCGGAGGCCGCCAGGCCCACCGGCCAGTAGCTGCCCGGGCTGAAGAAGCCCAGCTCACCGGCACCGTCGCTGATTTCGGCGTCCGGGTTGTCCTCGGGCCGGTCCTCGATGCGGCGCGCCACGAATGAGAAGTAGCTGCCGATGATCAGGGACAGCCCGCCGACCAGTATCAGCGCCACGGTGCCGACTGGCTCCTTGGCCCAGACCCCGTACACGATCGCGGACAGGAAGAAGAAGATGGTGATGTAGTTGAAGATCTTGGATTCGACCTTCATGGAGTCCTCGCTCTCACGCCGTACGCCCCGCCGAGGGCACCCCTACTTGGTCCCGCTCTGCCCGGAGGGCACGCCGCCGGTGCGCTGGGTGTTGAACGGAACACCGGTCACTGCGTGCGGGGTGCACAGCTCGCCGCAGTTCATGGCGCCCAGCGCCTCGGCAGCGGTGTACGGCTGGCCGGTCTGCGGGTTGACCTGCGTCCGCAGCTGCATGTACCGGTCGAACTTGTCCGTCGACAGCGCCCGGACCTCGAAGTTCATCATCGAGTGGTAGGTGCCGCACAGCTCGGCGCACCGGCCGACGAACGAACCTTCGCGCTCGACGGTGTTCTGGAAGACGTTGTCCTGGTTGTTCTTCTCCGGGTCCGGGAAGGTGTCCCGCTTGAAGTGCCATTCCGGCACGAAGAACGAGTGGATCACATCGGTCGCGCGGACGTTGTACTCGACGCGCTGGCCGACCGGCACGACCAGCAGCGGGATCTCGCTGCTGCTACCGATGGTTCGGACCGGCTGTCCGTCCGGGGTCTTGTACCCGGGGTAGTTGAACTCCCAGTTCCACTGGAACGCGACCACGTTCACCCGCTGGTCCGGGTTGGCCGGCTTGGCCAGCACGGTGTTCTGGGTGACGGCCGTGAAGTAAAACAGCACGACCACCATCACGAACGGGATCGCCGTGTAGATCAGCTCCAGCGGCAGGTTGTACTGGAACTGCCGGGGCAGCTCCTCGTCACCCTTCTTCTTGCGGTGGAAGGCGACCGTCCAGAAGATCAGCCCCCACACGATCACACCCACCGCGAGTGCCGCGATGACCGACCAGGTCCACAGGTTCCGCATCGCCTCGGCCTGCGGGGTGACCCCCTCCGGCCAGCCGAACCGCAGGACCTCGTCGGTCGTGCAGCCCGTGGCCGCGACACCAACCAGGCCGATCAGACCAGCGACCTTGACCAGCCGTGGCACTCGGGTCCCCTCCTTCAGGCCCACTGCGCGACGCCTCCTCGTGCAAAACTCACCGCTGCGGCCTGGTGATCGCCGTCCGTCCGCGGACGAAGCCGGAGATCTGCCGCCGGAATCCTGCGCAGAGCCTAGCCCAGGTGTAGCCGCGATACTGCTCCGGGGGCGTAGATCGCGGCCGGGCCCGGATTGCCGCCCCGCGCGTGCAGCGCGCGGGCGAGCGGACGGCATACTGGTGCCAGCTGTGGGGGGCTGGAATACGACACCGCCGACTCGAAGAGGTGCACCAGACGCGTGTGCGGCCTGCTTGGACTTGTTTGTCCCACCGAAGAGAACGCCGGCTTCGCCGTTAACGCGGTGGCCAACGCGCTGCCGTGTCAACGACACCGGGGCCCGGACGAAAGCGACACCTGGCATGGCGGTGAGGTCGTCTTCGGCTTCAACCGGTTGTCGATCATCGACCTGGAGCACTCCCACCAGCCGTTGACGTGGGGCCCGCCGGAGACCCCGCAGCGCTACACCATCAACTTCAACGGTGAGATCTACAACTACCTGGAGCTGCGCGCCGAGCTGATCGAGCGCTTCGGCGCCCGGTTCAGCACCGACGGCGACACCGAGGTGATCGTCGCCGCCTACCACTACTTGGGCACTTCAGTGGTCGGCCGGCTGCGCGGCATGTTCGCGTTCCTGATCTGGGACAACGAGCGCAAGGTGGTCTTCGGCGCGCGCGACCCGTTCGGCATCAAGCCGCTGTTCTACGCGGCCGGGCCGGGTGGCGTGGCGTTCGCCAGCGAGAAGAAGAGCCTGCTGAGCTTGGCGAACACACTCCGCATCGGCGAGGAGCTGGACCACAAGGCGCTGCAGCACTACCTGGTGCTGCAGTACGTTCCGGAGCCGGAGTCGCTGCACCGGCAGATCCGCCGCATCGAGTCGGGCACCTCGTTCACCGTCTCCCCGGGCGGCCAGCTGGTCACCGAGCGATACTTCCAGCCGAACTTCCAGTCCCGGCCGGTCAACACCGACGCCGACGCGCGACGGCTGCACGACGAGATCGTCAACGTGATGCGCGACTCGGTCGCCAAGCACATGCGGGCGGACGTCACCGTCGGTTCGTTCCTCTCCGGCGGCATCGACTCCACGGCGATCGCGGCGCTGGCCAAGGAACACAACCCGAACCTGATCACCTTCACCACCGGTTTCGAGCGGCAGGGCTACTCGGAGGTGGACGTGGCCGCCGAGTCGGCCGCGGCGATCGGTGTCAAGCACGTCGTCCGCACCGTCTCCGCCGAAGAGATGATGGAGACGCTGCCGCTGATCATCTGGTACCTGGACGACCCGGTGGCCGACCCGGCGCTGGTGCCGCTGTGGTTCATCGCACGGGAGGCCCGCCAGCACGTCAAGGTGGTGCTCTCCGGCGAGGGCGCCGACGAGCTGTTCGGCGGATACACGATCTACCGCGAGCCGCTGTCGCTGGCGCCGTTCGAGAAGGTGCCGGGGGCGCTGCGCAAGGCGATGGGCCGCGTGTCGACCGCCATCCCGGAGGGCGTGCGAGGCAAGGACCTGCTGCGCCGCGGCGCGCTGAGCCTGGAGGAGCGCTACTACGGCAACGCGCGCATCTTCCGCGACGACCAGCTGCGCAACGTGATGCGCAGCTTCGATCCGGGCGTGTCGCACAAGGACGTCACGGCCGGCCCGTACCGGCAGTCGGCGAGCTGGGACCCGGTGACCCGGATGCAGCACGTGGACCTGTTCACCTGGCTCCGCGGCGACATCCTGGTCAAGGCCGACAAGGTGACGATGGCCAACTCGCTTGAGCTGCGGGTGCCGTTTCTGGACACGGAGGTGTTCCAGGTCGCCAGCGGCATCCCGCTGGAGCAGAAGATCACCAAGGAGACCACCAAGTACGCGCTGCGCCAGGCGATGTACCAGGTGGTGCCCGCGCACGTGATCAACCGCCGCAAGCTCGGATTCCCGGTGCCGATCAAGCACTGGCTGCGCGACGAGATGCACGACTGGGCGCGCAACATCATCCAGCAGTCCCAGACGGACCACCTGCTCAACCGCACCGCGGTCCTGCAGCTGCTGGAGGAGCACCGCTCCGGCGTGCTGGACCACAGCCGCCGCCTTTGGGCGCTGCTGGTGTTCATGCTGTGGCACGGGATCTTCGTCGAGGGACGCCTGTCGCCCGAGGTCCCGGAGCCCCACTACCCGGTCCGGCTCTGACGGCTCACCGCAGCGAACGGCCCGTTCGCCTCGGCGGATTCTTGGGGTCCTCGCAACACCTGATGGCCTATGTGGCTGTAAGTAGATCACGCAGACGCTCGGCTGGAGTTTTCCAGCCGAGCGTTTTGCGTGGTCGGCTGTTGAGTTGTTGAGCGACGTGTTCGAGGTCTTCGGCGCTGTGCACGGACAGGTCAGTGCCCT
>NZ_JBSFLZ010000089.1:0-31199 GCF_053599315.1 Saccharopolyspora sp. NPDC000995 | reverse complement strand
TCGTCGGACACCATCAGCACACGGCCCGCGACCGGACGCAACCCGGTCCCATGCTCATGGCAAACCGGTGGTCCCTTCAGGCTGGCAGGCGACACCCACGGTAGGGGCCACCGCAAGCCGTTCTCGCTGGTTTACTTCGCTGCGGGCAGTTTCTTCGAACTGCCCGCCGGGGTTTCACGGTGCTGGATCAAGCGTTGGCTGCGTTACCCGAGCACGCCCGGCCGCGTCCGGGTGATCCCGGCTCGGTGCGGGTGGTGGCTCGCTCGGATTCGGCCGGCGCCACCCACGCGTTCGCGAAGGCGTGCCGGGGCCGGGGCGTGTGGTTCTCCTTCGGGTTCCCCGTGGATGCCCGCATCCAGGCCGTCGTCGACCAGGTTCCCGACCATGGCTGGGAATCGGCCATTGACGGCGCTGGCCGATGATCCGCGCCGCGTTTGCCCAACCCGAACCCTATGCCCCTACGACCCGAAAGACACTGGAGCGGTTGACAGAAGCAAGTCGGCGGACCAACCATGCCCGCCTAACGAATCCTCGAAAACAAGATCAACGGCATTCTTGCGACAACATCAACTAACATACCGCGCGAAAGACCGGCGTTTATGCGGCGTTGCTCGGAAGCTTCGAAGTGCACCAACGGGCACGCAACTGCGACAGTCCGCTGTCGAGGTCGCCAACACCAACACCCCAGGTCCGCGACCTCATCGAGGCTCTACGCACCGACATCACGAGTGAGAAGCCCGTGCCGGCACGCACGCGACCGCCGTCGCCGAACCTCATGGACGCGTCAGGCCCCGCTGGATCTGGTCAGATCGCTCCAGCTCGCATCGCATACGCCACCGCGTGCGGCCGGTTGCGCAAGTTGAGCCGGCTGGTCACCCCGTAGATGACGTTCTTGACCGTTCGTTCCGAGTAGCACAGCTTCTGCGCGATCTCCGCGGTGTCCATACCGTCGGCCATCAGCCGCAGCACGTCAACTTCCCGGTTGGTCAGCCCGGAAGCATTCAAACCACGAGGCGTCAGCACTTCACGCTGCAAGTGGTCGACCTGCTTGAGTAACTCACCAAGCAGGTCCGGGGCCATCGTCCCGGCGCCCTTGGCCGCAGCGATCACGCTGTTGGACAGCCTCGTTCCGGTCGCTGCGGTTCGAGGCAGCACGGCCACCACGCGGGATTCGACCGCGCTGAGCACATCGGCCGGGTTGAACTCGTTGGTCACCAGCACTCTGGGCGCCGACATCTGTTGTGCTGACAGTCTCAGCTCGGCCAAGACCTTGGCGTTGACGCGGTCCGCGGAGAATACGATCACGTCGGCTTCAGCCGGGTTCGGCGCCACGAACAACTCCTCCCGTGACTTCAGGCAACTCGCCAGGCCGGCAACGGTGATCGGGTCTTCGGCCAGAACAGCCACTCGAACTCGGTCCATCAGGATCTCCCACACGCTCCGCGACGATGTGGTCTCAGTGTGGGAAGGCCCTCTTCACGAATTCTCTACGCCACCTTCACGCTTCTTTGGCCTGATCAGGTCGGTTGTGTGGACAGGCGGCACCGGCCCCATTCCTCCAGGAGGAGATCGATCCACACGTCGTGGAGATGGGCGGCCTCTTCATTGCCCGCAGCGCGGCATCGCAGGACGTATTCGCGAGCCTCCGACATCTCGGTCTCCAGTTGCCGCAGCGAGGATACCGCGTCCTCAGGCAGATCGACCTTCTTCAACGTTCCCTCCTCCGTTCAAACCTCGTAGACCAACCATGCCTGAAACTCGGTGCGTTTATCTGTACCAACAAGCGGGACTGACCGTTTGGCTCAGTTACTTTGCCTCGTCGACCCCATCCGTTCACCCAGCGCAGGTTTGCTGCGATACGCGTCACGGAAGCAGCTAGGCGCGCAACGTTTCCGGCCAGGTCCGCTATGGCGATCGGGCGTGATCGCGGCAATGCACGAAGCAGCCCCAGCCTGAGCAGAACCTGGGCGCGAACCGGGCACCGTGCCATGCCGCCAGTCAGCTGGCTGCGGCCCTCCCGTCGTCGGCCAACGCTGGCACAAGGCTCACCTCCGACGGGCTCCGGCGAAGGCAGGTCGCCAGACGTCATCTCTGTCCAGGTCCCTGATCACCGGCGGCGTGGCGGGCCAGAGGCCTCAGTCCATGCTTGCGCGATCAAGCAGTGGGATGGTTGCTTCGGGGCATTCGCTTGCCTAGCAAGCCGAAGGTTGGCGGAACCGGATGAACGTCGGCGCCTACGTGCAACGCACCGCCTGGCTCATCGACCGTGTCGGTCAACCGCGGGAAAAGTGTGGGTGACGTGATCAAGATCGAGGGGCTGCGGCGATGTCCAGCCTGGGGAACACCGGTACGGGACGCGATCACGGGAGGTTCGGGGGGCTCGTGGCCGCGTTCTCGTATCCGGTCCGGAGTGACACGGGTAGCCGGATCCCGGTCTTTGTTCTCCTCACGGGAGGCCTTATACTTGCGATGTAAATGTTGGCGGTGCGGAAGCGTGCACTAGCGGTTTGAGGGGCAGAAGCGGTGAAAACGGGAACAATCGTTAAGTACGACGGGACCAGGGGATTCGGGTTCATCGAACCGGATGCTGGCGGCGAGGACGTGTTCCTGCACGCGTCCATCCTGGACGAACAACTGAAGCAGGTCCTCCAAGGTGGCATGCGGGTGCAGTTCGAGGCAACGCCCAGCAACCAGGGCACGAAGGCCGTGGCTGTGCGGTTGCTCGGTGCGGTTTCGCAAACACCGGTGTCGCAGGTCTTGAACGTGAAACAGGAACGTGACGACGAGGAGTTGTGCGAAGTTCTGTCAGCAGCCGAGTTCTCCCAGAAGATCACGGATGTGCTGATCGAGGCTGCGCCCAGCATGACGGGCGGGCAGATCCTCCAAGTGCGCAGGCAGCTCGTTGCGTTCGCGCAGCGCAACGGTTGGGTGGAAGCCTGACGGCGCACTGAATTGGAACCGTATGCCCGGTCGGGACGCAAAGTGTCCAGGCCGGGCATACGGCGCTGAGCACCGCACTATCACGGCTCAACGGCGTTGGGCCCAGACCGGCCGATCTCCTGTCTCCCATCGAGCCTTTTTCATCCTGGCCGACCCCGACGCCTGGAGCCCTGCGGTCCGGGGCTGCCGCAAGCGGCACAGCCGTCTTAGCCGACCTTCGCAACCGGCAACGCCGGGGGTTCTCAGCGGTCTTCTCGCGAGGACGGCCCGGACGCCGCGGATTGGATGGATTCCACGGCCGAGAAGGCCGCTGTGGTTCCGCTGCCCGCATCGAGACGCAAGAAGAGGTTGGAAAAACCTCATTGGGAGTGCATTTGTCAAGAGGTAGTCGGGCACTCATTGCGCGAATGGGCAAGTCAGCAGTGATTTAGGGTACTGAATTTCCTCGCGCGTTTGTTTGGATTCACGGCTGGTCTTTGAATAGTTCGGTAATCGTGTTCGGGTCGACATCGTGCCATCGCGCTCAAATGAGCGCAATTCTGAATGGTGCCGGCCGACGACGGGGAGGAAGGTGCGTTGCCGATGCGGGCTGCGATCGTCAGCCGGAGGGGGACGGTCAGCGTGGGTGAGATACCTGATCCGGAACCAGGCTTGGGGCAGGTGGTCGTCCGGGTCCGTGCGTGCGGGGTCTGCGAGGTCGATTTGCTCATCGCCGACGGCGGGTTCGCCTCCGCCTCGTACCCCGTTGTGCCGGGGCACGAGTTCAGCGGCGAGATCGTCGAGTTGGGGCCGGCTGTGCCGAGACACTGGCGGGTCGGAGACCGGGTGGCAGTCGATCCGGCCTTGCCCTGCGGGCATTGCGCGGCGTGCCGTGGCAATAACGCGACGGAGTGCGGGCAGCGCGGTGCCGTTGGCGAGTCCGTGAACGGTGCGTTCGCGGAATACGTTGCCGTGCCCGCTGCAAACTGCTACCGGCTGCCTGCCTTGATGACCTGGGAGCAGGGTGCCATGGCCGAACCGGCCTCGCGTGCACTCATGGGTGTACGCCGGTTCGGCGTGGTCGCCGGGCAGCGTTCGTTGGTGGTCGGCGCGAACGCGACGGGGCTGCTGGTGCTGCAGGCGCAGCGGCTCAGCGGTATTGACGTGTCCATCGTCGACCCCGACCCAGGACTGCTGGCTCTCGCGATGGACCTGGGCGCGAATCCGATTGCCACGGACATCACCGAGGTCAGCGGCGAGAAGTTCGATGCAGTGATCGACTGCACCGGCGATCCGGAGGCGATGGAAGGGGCGTTCGATGCGGTGCGGCCCGATGGTCGCCTGCTCATGTTCGGGACGCCTCACGCGAGCGCGCGGATCCAGCTCTCGCGCGTTCCGTTCTACGAGCACGAAGCCGGGGTCAACCACTCGATGGCTGTGCTCAACAATTTCGGTCTTGCGATGGGTCTGATCGAATCAGGCTCGATTCAAACTGATCCGCTGCTGACCCACGCCGTGCCGCTGGATGAATTCGACGAAGCACTGATGTTGATCAGCAGCGGCATCGGGTTAAAGCTCCAGGTGTTGCCGGACTTCGAGGCGCTCACCTCGCAGCAGCTCACCGAGTCCGGTGGGCCAGAATTTTAGGCACGACGCGCTGTCACGGCGTCCGCAAGCGGAGGTTCGGCACACATCTGCTCACGCTACGTGGTAGCGGCAGGTCGGCAAGTCGACGGTGGTGGCTGCAGAAGGTTCGCCTGCGCTGACGGCTGCCGGCGGCGTCGAGTTCTCGCGATGGACGGCGCAGCAAGGCACAACTGTGCGGGCTCCTGGTGTACGACGGCGCACGCTACCCGACGGGCGTACTTCCGATCCAGCTCACATCTGACGGGACCGCGGCGCGGATCGGTTCCAGCCGGACAGCGACCGGACCTGCCTGGTCCCATGGCGTGTGCAAGGTTGATCTGACGGTTGCGGCGGGTTGCCGGCCCTGGCGGTGCGGACCGTCGGCGTATCGCACTCCGCCACGCCGATGCCTGTGGACAACGTCCGCGATTTCAATTGGCAATCGTGGGCGGGTACGGATGTGCCAGAGCCCGCGGCCTGGAAGGTCCTTGTTGTGGACGGAAACCTGCGAACCATCCGGATATGGTGCTGGCGCCGCCCGAACGGCAAAGCAGCCGGTATCGAAACGGGTTACCACCTGGCCAACCTGCCGCCCGCCCCTCTACCCAGAACTACCTAAACCGGGTAGGTCAACCTTGCGCACGCCCTGTGTCTGGTCCGGCCGCTAGCACCTGACGGCACCGACGTCGTGCGCGCATTGCAGGCTCCTGCGCTACCACGTGACTTACGACGAACGCGTATGCGTCACTCTCCTTTTGATCGCCCCGCACGCTCCCCGGGCCGAGAGGTCGGCGCGAGCGCAAGTCGTCTGTGCGCGCGGTCACGACGTGTCGATGTCGTTTCCGCTCTGAGGAAACGCGGTGAAAGACCGCGAGTGAACTTTTGCCGATTGGCTTCGGTCGGTTCGGTGAAGTTGGACCTGAACGGCCCTGATGGTCTGGCATCTTCGATTGCGTGGCCCACCGATCGGAGGAGGTAAGACCGTGTCCAATGTTGTCAGTGTGGACGTGAAGCACCTGCAGCGCATGAGCCAGGAGTTCCGGACCACGGCCGACGAATTGAGGGCGCGGATTCTGAAGTTCCGAAATGAGGCGGAGAACGTGCGCGGAGCGTACGGCGCGACGCCGGACGCCGCGGAATCCGAGCGGGAGTACCGGGAAACCACCGCGCAGACGTTGGAAGCGCTCATGAAGATGCACCGCGAAGTCGTGGAGATTGCGGATGCCTTGCAGGACGAGGCCAGGCACTTCTCCGATGTTGACAATATGGCCGCAGAGACGGCCGCGACTCCGATGAAGGACGCGTATTAATGGCGCAGGACGCGCTGTCTGAGGTCGGTCTCCGAAACCCCGGAGGTGACGCGCAGGCTCTACACCGCAGTGCCCAGGGCTGGGCCGACCTGTCGGCTTACCTGTACGAGCACAGCTCTCGTGTAGCCGAGATCACTGTCTCCGGCCGGGAGAAGTGGAGCGGTGAAGCGGCGGACGCTTTCGCCGACCGCATGCGGGGGGTGGTGCATCGCGCTGAACGAATCGCGCAGACCGCAGAGGTGGTAGCCGCGCAGCAGGAGCAGCACGCGAAGAAGCACACCATGGTCACGCAAATCATCGTTGAGTTGGCTGTTATGATCGCCGCGACGTTGGCGTTCTACGCCGCAGCAGCCATGTTTCCGGCACTGCTGGCGTGGGCACAAGCCTGGCTTGCGTATCTGGTCAGCACAGGCGTCCGCGTGTTGCAAATGCTTGCACAGGCATTGCGGGTATTGGTGGGCTTCCTGGTGCGTACCCGCGCGTGGATTGCCGATGTCTCGCAGCTGACCTGGAAGACCGAACGGCTCAGCGTCGGCTACGGTCGGATGTTGGTCGAGGGCGTCCGCGACATGGGGATCGACTTGGCGGCGAACCTGACGGCGTCGGGTCTCCTAGGCAAGAAGATCGACCCGGCGCAGGTGTTCATCAGCGCTGGAATCAGCGGTGTGGGCGGTGCGTTCGTCGGCTTTTTGGAAAAGAGCGGAATCTCGAAGGTGCTCGACGATGCGGGCAACATCAGACGCGGCGCCGACGGCTTGGCGGAGTTCGTCCCCTTCGACAGCCAGGCCAAGAAGCTTGTCAATAGCATCGGCCCGACACCGAATCCGAAGCCGCTCAAAGCACCGGCTTCTGAGCCGGAACGCTTGCTCGACAACGTCAAGACCGCGTACGACAACGCGGAGAATCTCGGCGTTAAGAATACACCCGAGGCAGGCAGGCGCCTCGGCGACGAGTTCACCCTGGCACGCAACAACCACAGCAGCGCGCTCGAAGAGCACACCACGGCGATCAACGAACTCTCTCGAGCCGCCACTGAGGTGTCGAGACGAGAACGCGCCGTGGGGGCGCACAATGAGGCGGTCAAGCAGGCCATCAACCGGGTCGACCGCGCCGGCACGACGCTCGACCTGTACCGAGCCTCCGGCAACGCGGAGTGGATTCAGGACGGCGTTGAGCAACTGGACGATGGCCGCCGCGCGCTCGCCGAGGCGTCCGGTGGTCTACGGGATGCCCAGAACGCACTGGGCAGAGCCCGGCAGGACCTCCTCAAAAGGCAGCGGAACGCGCGGCTCACCAGAGACAATGTTGCGCTCAGCGAAGCCGCTCACGATCTCGCGAGAGACCGGGTCGACGCCTGGAACCAGCTCGACGCGGCCCGCATCGCCGCCAGCGAGCAGACCACCTTCCGCCAGCGGCTGGCGTTCGTGCGGAAGAACAATGCGTGGAGTGACTCATTCGGCACGCGCAATAGCTGGCAAGAAATCCTCTTCTACGATGTCCCGAAGGATGCCATCAACGGCATGACCAGCGGCGCGATAAAGTCCGGTATTGAGGTGGCCAGGAGCAACGGCCAGCCCGGCGACATGTGGAAGAGCGTGCTGCTGCAGGCAGCGACCGGCGCGGCGCGCGGCGGGGTCAATTCAGCGGCCAGCAACACCGCGTTCCCGAGGTCGGGTATCGGAGAAACGCTGTGGAAGACCGGGAGTAAAACCGCAGACATCCACGTGCGCTCGAACATCGAGACCAATACCTATGGAAAGGCATAAGCGGCGGCTGATCATGGGAAGGTTGTATCGCGGATGCCCCGTCGCCCCGGACTGGCGGGGCATCGCGATGGCAGGCGGGCAGCGCGAGAAGAATGTCAGTCGGGGTGTGCGGAGTGCGGTGGTCCGCATCATCTTGTGCCGACCCCGCCTGCGAGCGCAGGCGGGCTCGCCTGGAGTGAGCATCGCAGAGCGGTACCCCGCTTCGTCGGCATGATCCACCGGCACCGCTTGGCTCGGCGGATTTCACCGAGCCGAGGTGTTCTCGATGGTCCCGAGGCGCCTATCCTGCGGTGCGCGGTGGAGCAGACGGTAGTCCTTGCGCCGGACCCTTCGGGTGGCCAGCCAGAACTGCCACGTGAAGCCTGGCCAGATGGCTCGGTTGACGCCTGCCGCATCGTGGTAGAAGTTCGTGCAGCCACCCCGGGCCCAGACACCCTTGACCAGCTTCTGCTGGATCGTTGTCTGGAACTCTTCCTGCACGTCGCGCCGAACATCCAGTGCCGCAGCGCCGCTTCTGTCGACCAACCTGATCGCGTTCACCACGTACCTGGCTTGCGCTTCGAGCATCACGGTCACGGATGTATGGGTGACAGCGGTGTTGGGCCCGAGCAGGAAAAACATGTTCGGAAATCCAGCAACGGTGGTGCCAAGATGAGCACGCATGCCACCAGTTGCCCATTCCTCGGCTAAGAACCGCTTGTCGGTGCCGATGATGTGGAGGTAGTCCAACGCGTCCGTGATGCGGAAGCCGGTCGCGTAGATGATCGCGTCGATATCGCGCTCGACGCCGGACGCGTCCACCACCGAGTCGGCCCGAACGTCGGCCACGCTGTCGGTGACGAGCTCGACGTTGTCCCTCGCCAGGGCCGGGTAGTAGTCGTTGGAGAACAATACCCGCTTGCAGCCCATGGTGTACTTGGGAGTCAGTTTCTCCCGCAGAGCAGAGTCTTTGATGTGCCGGGCGATGTGTTGCTTGGCGATCGACTCGGGCCCATCCCACAGCTCCAAGCGCCCGTTGAACGCAAGCGCGCGCATCTCCCGGCGCCAGTAGATCGTGTTGCGGTAGACGCGCTGGGCACCGGGAATGTGTTTGAACAACGCCCGCAGCCAGCCGGGAACGTCTCGGTTGCGTTTGGGCAGCACCCAGTGGGGAGTGCGTTGGAAGACGTACAACTTGGCTGCCGCGGCCGCGATCGGTGGCACGAGCTGAATCCCGGATGCCCCGGTGCCGATGACAGCGACGCGCTTCCCGGCGAAGTCGAAGTCGTGGTTCCACTGCGAGGAATGCCAGACTTGGCCTTTGAAGGTTTCCAGCCCAGGAAGCTCGGGCAGCCGTGGGATGTGCAGTCCGCCGACTGCGGAGATCAGGAACTGGCAGAAGAGTTCTTCACCTGTCGTGGTGCCCAGCCGCCACCTGCATTGGTCCGGTTCCCAGGTCGCACCGGTCAAACCGACTCCGAATCGGATCTTGGATCTCAGCCGGTGCTTGTCCGCGATGTTCCTCAGGTAGGTGAAAATCTCGGTCCGGGTGGCGAAATCACGTAGCCAGTCGGGTTTCTGCTCGTAGGACAGCGAATACAGGTGCGCTTCCACGTCGCACTCGCATCCGGGGTAGGAGTTGTCACGCCACGTGCCGCCCACGTCATCGGCCTTTTCCAGGACGAGGTAGTTCCGGATGCCGGCCTTCTCCAGTTGGATGGCCTGTCCGAGTCCTCCGAATCCGGTGCCGACGATCACGGCCTTGAGGTATTGGTTCATGCGCTCCTCGCAGGGCCAACCCGCTCACGCCGTCGCGGTTGCCTGCCCCGGTGGAATCTTTAACGTTCCGGGCGCGCTCTCGTCAAGAGACCGCCCGGCGGCGCGAACCAAAGGGCAAAGAGACCATACCTAATGAGGCATCTCCAGAAGTGGGAACTACCGTTTCACGGCCGCATCGCGTAGTGGGTTTCCGTACGCATCACGCACTCGCGCCACGTGGGGTTTCGAAGGTGGCACGCCTGCGCTGTCGGCGGTCGGTCGCCCGTCCGCGGGATGGCCGGCCTAGCGGGTGGCGGGGTGGGGCAGAGCTCCAACCTGCCGAAGTGTCCAGATTCTCGTCGTTAGCTTCTTGGGTCGCAAAATAGCCGAAAAGCCGATGAGATTACGGTCGCCAGATGGTGTAGGCAGGAAACGCTGTCTGATCAGGCAGCGTCGGGGATGGTGATCTTCCGTCCGCCGCGCCGAGGTTCCTAGCATTTCGGTGTCGAGGTCGGATTGTGCCAGTTGTGGCGCAAGACCGTCCGCGCGGTGCGTCCAGGGCGGTGCCAGCACGAGCAGCTGGGCGCGGATCAAGTGAGCTCGCGGCCCGGCCGTAGACAGGGAGATTCGCCATGCATTTGGAAGTTGAGCCGGATCTGAACCCGGCCTCGAGCCTGGGTGCAGGCACGATTCTGTCGGCGTTCATCGATCTCCACGAGCGTGACATGAACCGCGAGCTCTTCGTGTTCGTCGACGACTACGGCCGCGATGTCGAGTCGATGACGGTTCGTCGGTTGGCTCACGACGCGCAGCGGGTCATGTCGCTGCTGGAAGCAGAGGGCGTCCGGCGTGGCGACCGGGCGTTGCTGGTGTACCTGCCATCGCTGCATTTCATCAGCGCGTTCCTCGGCTGCCTGGCGTGCGGAGTGATTCCAGTTCCGGTCGCACCGCCAAACCCGCTGAAGCTCGTGCAGGAAACCGGGGCCTTGGCGGCTATCGCCACCAGCTCCGGTGCGCGTGTCGTGCTCACCCACGATGCCTACCAGGGGGCGATCGATGCGGCGTTGAGAGCACGCCCACTGCCGCCCGAAGCGCCCAAATTGCCCGGGATTCCGTGGCTGGCCACCGATTCACGCCGCGGCGGCGAGGTGGATGTGGTCGAGCCGCGGCACTGGTACAATCCGGAAGATCCGGACGAGCCGGTCTTCCTGCAGTACACGTCCGGATCGACCGGATTTCCCAAAGGCGTGATCGTCAGCCATCGCAACATCAGCCACGAGTTGCAGTTCCTGGCCGCGGATTTGGCACTGGGCGATGACACGGTCGCCGTCACCTGGGTTCCGCACTTCCACGATCTCGGGCTGATCAGCTTCCTGCTGAACACCATCGCGGGGCACTCCGGGCGGACCTACGTGATGTCTCCCCTCAGCTTCCTGCAGCGGCCCTCGGTGTGGTTCGACGTCATGTCCCGGGTGCGCGCCACGCACACGTCGGCGCCGAATTTCGCCTACGACCTGATGGTCCGGAAGACTACTCCGGAGCAGCGCGCAGATTGGGACCTCAGCTCTGTACGAGTTCTCGGTTCCTCTGGAGAAATGGTGCTACCGGAAACCATGGAGCGGTTCTGGAACGCTTTCATGCTGACCGGACTGAAACCTGCGGTGTTCCACCCCGGTTACGGCATGGCCGAGCACACATTGAGCTTGAGCATGGGCAGCGGTGGTCCGCTGTGGGTGGATAAGCGCGAGTTGGAGAAGGGCCGGGTGGAGCCGGTTGAAGCCGACTCCACCCTGGGTGCCGCCGGTTTCTACGGCAGCGGTTGGGTCACCAAGGAAGGTGCCAACGTTCGCATCGTCGATCCAGGCACCGGCAAACCGTGCGATCCCGGTCAGGTCGGGGAAATCTGGGTCGACTCGCCCACCAAGGCCCTCGGGTACTGGGGCCTGGCGGATGAGACCCGCGAGACATTCCGTGCTCGCGTCGCCGACGACGATCCCCGCGAGTATCTGAGGACAGGTGATCTCGGGTTCTTCCGCAATGCAGAGTTGTTCGTCTCCGGTCGGCTCAAGGAACTGATCGTTATCCGGGGCGATAACTACTATCCGCAGGACATCGAGGAGACTGTTCGCGGGTGCCATCCGCTGATCCGCCCGGGCGGGGTTGCCGCGTTCTCGGTTCCCTCGTCAAGATCAGGCCAGGGCGAGCGCTTGATCGTCTTCGTGGAAATGGTGGATGGCGCGCCTGTTGCCGACAATCACGAGGAAACCACCCGGACGGTTCGCCGCGCGATCAGGGAAGCCCACGGGATCGCATGCGACGAGGTGGTCGTGGGTGCGCCGGGACTGGTGCTCAAGACGACCAGCGGCAAGGTGCGCCGCGCCGCGTGCCGCACGCAGTACCTTCAGCGTTTAGAGTTCCTAACAAAATGATCACTTGTAGTGCTTAAAGCTCCTTGATCGACGATCATCGGTGTGTGAGGAAAGGTGAACAGCCGCCATGGATCGTGTCTGACGAGCTGTGGGAGCGAATCGAGCCACTGTTGCCGCGCTGGGAGAACGCGCTGCCCAAGTTGGGTCGCAAGCGACTGCCGGACCGACTGGTCTTGCAGGGAATTCTGTTCGTGCTGCACACCGGCATCCAGTGGGAGTTCCTGCCCCAGGAGCTGGGGTTCGGGTCCGGGATGACCTGTTGGCGACGTCTGGCGGAGTGGAACGAGGCCGGGGCGTGGAAGCGGCTGCACGAGGAGCTTCTGGCCGAGCCGAAGGCGGCCGGGAAGCTGGACTTTTCGCGGGCGGTGATCGACAGCTCGAATGAGCGGGCGGCGCGGCGCGGCCCGAAAGCGGCCCGAGCTTGGTCGACCGCGCCCGGACGGGCTCCAAACACCATGTGATCACCGAGGGCGGCGGCATCCCAACGGCATTCACCCTGACCGGCGGTAACGTCAATGACGTCACCCAATTCCTCCCGCTGGTCGAGGCGATCCCGCCGGTGCGGGGCAGGCGCGGGCGCCCGCGCTGCCGGCCCGACGAGCTTTATGGCGACCGCGCCTACGACTCCGACAAATACCGGGACGAGTTGCGCGCAAAGGGAATCGGACCGAAGATCGCCGAGCGCGGAACGGACCACGGCTCCGGCCTCGGTGCGATCAGGTGGGGCGTCGAACGCACGATTGCGTGGTACCACGGCATGCGACGTCTGCGGATCCGCTGGCAGCGCCGCGACGACATCCACGAGGCGCTCCTCCGCCTGGCCACCTGCATCATCTGCTACCGGCACATCAAAATCCTTTGTTAGGAACTCTTAGAGGAGCACGCCCGATGAGTAGCGAAGTTCTGGTCCCGGGGCTGCGTATCTGCACCGGTCCGGATGATCCTCGACTGCACGATGTCGATGCGGACTTCACCGCACTGCTGCGGCAATTCCAGGCCGCGGTGACCTCAACCGGCAAACGCCTCTTCCACAGCGCAGGCGCTTGTATGCGCGGGTATATCGAGTTCGTTGACGTCGCGGGGATCTCCGTGCACCCGTTCTTCGCGGCGGGCAAGCAATACCCGCTGATTGCCAGGTACAGCAACGGTGAATCGTCGGACGACATCGCCCCCGGAACCCGTGGTGCGTCGCTGTTGTGGTTGGATCCCGCTGGTTCCGGGGAGTCGCAGTTCAATCTGACGTTGAACACCGGTCGCGCACTTTTCGCCGGCAATGCGGCGGCCTTCGTGCGCTTTCTGCTGGGAAACGATCAGGACCGCAAGGACATGGTCGGGGCGAATCCGCGTGCCGGGGAACTGCTGTGGGAGCAGGTCCGCGATCCGGTCTCGTTCATGCGGTACCACTACCACTCGCAGGCGCCGCGCGTGCACGTGGACGCCACCGGGCGTCCTTGGCTGGCGCGTTATCGGCTCGTACCGGCGGAAGACAGGGCCGATTGCGGACAGCACGTCGCTGGCCACCGCCTTTTTCCGCCCGTGCCACCGGATTTCCTCGCCAGGGATCCTGCTGATCCGCGACCGCCGACTGCCCTCCGGGATGAGCTCGTCGAGCAGGTTTCGAACGGCGGATTCGGTGCATTGCTGCAAATCCAGCTGCATCCGGTGACCGACTCCTCAGACAGCAATCAGGCCGCGCTCGATCCATCGGTCGTGTGGACTGAGGGATACCACACGATCGCGCGAGTGCAGTTCGACGCCGTTGTCAACACCGAGACGGCGAAAGCCCTGGTGTTCGACCCTGCTCAAGCCCCGGAAGGTCTTGGCATCGCGCTCGCCCGGTCGCCGCTTGAAACAGCCTCGGTGAACCACGCCCGTGCCCTGATCTACCGGAAGATGCACGCCGCGCGGACGGAGCTGGTGGAGGCAAGGGGCGCCCATGAACAAGTAACTGGGTCAAAGGGGCAGCTCGCCCAAACGGTCTGCGTCGTCGGTGCGGGCCCGAGCGGGCTGACTATCGCTCGTGAGTTGGAGCGGCTCGGGCACACCGTGGTGGTGTTGGAGCGCGAGCCGGTCGTCGGTGGTAAGGCTGTCTCGATCGACGTCGACGGGCGTGCCTACGATCTGGGCGCCCACATCTGCACACCGCGCTACGAGCGGTTTGCCGAACTAGCGGCAGAACTCGGTGTCGACACTGTGGAAGCCACAGCGACCTACGAATATGACGCCGACCGGTGGTTTCGCAGATCGCCGGGTGCATCTTTCTTCCGGAGATCGGAGTTCTCCCGGTACACGCAGCTGCGGGAGCAGGCCTTTCCAGGCATCGCGACGGCCGGTCTGGCGCACTCCGCAGTGTCGTTGTCGCAGTCGATATCGGAATGGGTGGTCGGCAACGATCTCCTGGGTATGACGGGTTCTCTCGGATCCGGTTACACCGCGTCGGGATACGGCTATCCGAACGACGATGTCCCCGCGCTGTACTTCGTCAAACATGCCGAGATGACCGGTCTGGTTTCCCTTGGTCCGCAAACTACCGGCCATGCCGGGCCCTTCACGGTATCCGGCGGCTTCGGAAGGCTGTGGCAGCGGGTTGCCGACGGTCTTTCCGATGTGCGCACCGGTACGCGCATCACATCGATAGAGCGCGAATCCCGCGGCGTCGTCGTGCAAACCGATTCCGGTCCCGTACATGCGGATTCGCTCGTCCTGTCCGTTCCGCTCGACCAGGTCGTCGACGTGCTCGACGCCACCGCCGATGAGCGGGATATCGCGTCGAGGGTTCGTACGATCGACTACTACACCGTGCTTTGCCGGATTTCCGGACTGCCCAGAGACGGCATGTATCTCGTGCGCTCCAAGGAGGCGGCACCGCAACCTGGCCACTGCGTCGCCTACCACAACCGGTATGATGACACGGACGTCTACACCTGCTATTCCTACGGGGCGCAAGGCCTGGACACCACGGACATCGTCCGGCAGCTTCGTGAAGATGTGGCCGCGATGGGTGGCCAGGTTACCGATGTGCTGGTCGCCGGACGATGGCCGTTCATGCCGCACTTCCGTGCAGCGGATCTCAAGGCCGGTGTTCTCGATCGTCTCGAGCGCATGCAAGGAGACCGGCGGACTTACCACGTCGGGAGTCTCCTGGGGTTCGAGTTGATCGAGACCAACGTGGCTTATGCCCAGGATCTCGCGCACCGCTACTTCGCAGCTCCAGTGGCCGACGACAGCCGCGGGCAAGGCCGGCTCGGCGCACCGCGATACCAGGTGCGCTCCGAAGCCGAGTTGTTGGAGTGGCTGACTCGGCAGCTCGCGGCCGATCTCGGCCGTCCCGTGGCCGAGATCGACCCACAGACCCCACTGGATGACTACGGGCTCGACTCGCTGACGGCTACCGGTCTGCAGGCCGAGCTATCCGACTGGCTGGGCTTCCGCGTCCCGCCAACGCTGTTGCTCGAACATCCCACACTGGAGACGGTGGCACGCCAACTCGTCACGCTGATGGACGGTGAGCACGCCGACACGCGTGAGGTGGAGCGGAAACCGATGTTGGCTGTTGCGCTGACTCCGCCACGGCCCTTCTTCTGCATCGGAGGCGCGGTCGGAGCAGCGCATCAGTTACAGGCGCTCGCCGATGATCTGGGGCCAAAATACCCGTTCTACGGGCTTCAAGCCCCCGGGTATGACGGCGGCGAGCCGGCACTCGCGACCGTCGAGGAACTCGCCGACCGGTACATCGAGGACATCTACGCGGTCCAGCCGCGTGGCCCCTACGTCGTTGGTGGCTACTCGTTCGGTGGTCTGGTCGCGTACGAGATCGGCTGCCGGTTGCGGCGTGATGGGGCAGAGGTCGCCGAGGTGGTGGGGATCGACAGTTACCTTCCGCACGGTGGGCAGACGGCACCGGTTTGGGATGAGCGTGCCGCGCTGGAGGAGTTGGTGGCGGTGCACCGGGCGATGTCGGGAGCCCAAGGGGATGCGTTGAGGGTGGATCCCGCACTGACGTCGGTCCAGTGCCGGGAGCTGGTCAGCAGGGAGCTTCGGATCATGGGCGCGGTCGCAGCCGATCGATTACTCGATCGGCTGTTGCCGGTGTTCCAGTCGAATCTGGAAGCAAACATCGCCTACCGGCCTCAGCCGTCTGATCTGTCGATGACGTTGCTTCGCGCTGTCGAACCTTTTCCGCCAGTGTTCGGCGAGGCGCGGCGACCAGCGATACCGGTGGGTGATCCCCACAACGGCTGGGCGTCGGTGCAGATGGCTCGACTGCGCGTGCATGAGGTGCCCGGCAACCACTTCACCATCATCGGCGGGGCTGACCTGCGCGGATTGGCCGCGACCTTGCGGAAAGTGCTCGACGAGACGTTGCTGGAGAAGTGATGAAGATTTCCTCGACCACGGCCCCCAGCGCCGTGCGGCCAGGAGCGCAGGAGTCGCTTGCTGACGTGGTAGCAAGAATTCGTGAAGAAGTTCAGATCGTCGCGACGCCCGACAACGGAATCGGTGCCATCGTCGGCGACCCGCGCGATCGGCGTGTGCTGGGCACCTTGCCGCCGCTGTACCCGGAATGGCTGGGTGACCGGTCCTTCAACGAGGTTCATGGCACGCGGTTTCCTTATGTCGCGGGCGAAATGGCGAACGGGATCGCAACGGCGGAGCTGGTGATCGCCATGGCACGAGCGGACATGCTCGGCTTCTTCGGCGCCGCCGGTATCCCCGTTCCCAAGGTGACGGCGACGGTGCGCAACCTCCGGAAAGCGTTGCCGGGACGCCAGAACTGGGGAGTGAACCTCATCCACGCACCACAGAATCCTGCGTGGGAGAGGCACCTGGTCGACATGCTCCTCCGCGAGCGGGTGCCCGCGGTTTCGGCCTCCGCGTTCATGGATCTGACTGCGACCGTGGTCCAGTTGGCAGCATCCGGACTGCGAACAGACCGCAGTGGTCGGATCGTCCGCGGGACACGGCTGTTCGCGAAGATTTCCCGCCCGGAGGTCGCGGAGAAGTTCCTCGCGCCGGCACCGCAGCGCCTGCTGGATGAGCTGGTCCTCAATGGCCGGATCACCGCCGACGAAGCCGAACTCGCCAAGCGCGTCCCCGTGGCCGAGGACATCACCGTGGAAGCGGACAGCGGTGGGCATACCGACAACCGGCCGCTTACATCGTTGCTGCCCCGGATCATGGAGCTGCGCGATGCGTTGAGCACCCACTTCCGGCACGGGCGCAACGTTCGGATCGGGGCTGCGGGTGGCCTCGGCACCCCCCACGGTGTCGCGTCGGCCCTTGCCGCCGGCGCGGCCTACGTGCTGACCGGGTCGGTGAACCAGACCTGCCTGGAGGCCGGAATCTCGGCGGAAGCGAAGGAAATGCTCGCAGCGGCCGACATCGCGGACGTGATGATGGCACCAGCCTCGGACATGTTCGAGCTCGGTGCCAAGGTGCAGGTGCTCCGCAAAGGCACCATGTTCGGCCCGCGTGCCAACCAGCTGTACCAGATCTACCGGCAGTATCGGTCGTTCGACGAAATGCCCGACCGGGAAGCCGAGAAACTCGAACGCACTGTGCTGGGCGCCACGATCGCGGACATCTGGGCGGAGACGCGGCGCTACTGGCTGGAACGGGATCCTGCCGAGCTTTCTCGCGCCGAGGCCGATCCGAAACACCGCATGGCGCTGGTGTGCCGCTGGTACCTGGGCAGGTCGAGCTGGTGGGCGATCCATGGCGAGACGCCGCGCCGCGCCGATTACCAGCTCTGGTGCGGGCCGGCAACGGGGGCGTTCAACCGCTGGGTGGCCGGCAGTTTCCTGGCGGATCCGGCGAACCGCGGTGTCGTGCAGGTCGCCCGCAATCTGCTGGAAGGTGCGGCTGTGGTGACCAGAGCCCACCAACTGCGCACCTACGGGGTGCCGGTGCCCGCGACGGCTTTCCGCTTCACGCCGCGCAGGCTGACATGAGAAGCCACTGACTCACGGGGTCCTGATCTCGACAACCCCGATGACACCGAAGGACAAGGCCATGCCCGAGGCGAGAGCGAGAACCATGCCGCCGGTCGCGATAGTCGGGGTCAGCGCGCTGCTGCCCGGTTCTTCCGATCCGGCCGGATTTTGGCGCACTGCTGTGGCGGGAGAAGACCAGGTCACCGACGTGCCCGCCACGCACTGGCTGGTCGAGGACCACTACGACCCGGATCCGGCGGCACCGGACAAGACCTATGCGCATCGCGGCGCGTTCCTCTCCCCGGTGCCCTTCGATCCGCTCGCTCACGGCATTCCCCCCAAGGTCATTGAAGCCACCGACACCAGTCAACTGCTTGCGCTCGTGGCAGCCGAACAACTGCTCTCCGGTCTTACCGGCTTGTCGGGTGTGGATCGCGAGCGGGTGAGCGTAATCCTCGGTACGTCGTCGCTGGAACTGCTGACCACCATGGGCAGTCGCATCCAGCGGCCGGTGTGGCTGAAGGCGTTGCGGGAGAGCGGCATCGACGAAGACCAGGCGCAGGCGATCTGCGACCGAATCGCAGCCAACTACGTACCGTGGCAGGAGGCGAGCCTGCCTGGCTTGCTCAGCAACGTCGTGGCCGGGCGGATCGCCAACAGGTTCGACCTGCACGGGAGCAACTACACCACGGACGCCGCGTGTGCGAGCTCGTTGGCTGCGCTGTCCAGCGGTGCAAACGAACTCGCCACGGGTCAGGCCGACTTGGTGATCACGGGCGGGGTGGACACGCTCAACGATCCGGTGATGTACACCTGCTTCAGCAAGACACCCGCGCTTTCTCCAACTGGCGATTGCCGTCCCTTCTCGGACCAAGCCGACGGCATGGTTCTCGGGGAAGGGATTGTCCTGTTCGCGATTCGCCGCCTCGAAGATGCCGAGCGCGACGGCGACCGGATTCACGCGGTCATCCGCGGCATCGGCACCGCCTCGGACGGGCGCGGCAGCTCCATCTACGCGCCGGTGCCCGAAGGACAGGCCAGGGCGCTGCGCCGGGCCTACGACGCAGCGGGCTACGGTCCGGAAACGGTGGAGCTCGTCGAGGCGCACGGAACTGGAACTGCCGCCGGGGACGCCGCCGAGTTCGCCGGGCTTCGAGCGGTGTTCGGTGAGGCCGGACGGTCCGACGCCCAGTGGTGCGCGCTCGGCTCGGTGAAGTCGCAGATCGGCCACACCAAGAACGCGGCGGGCGCTGCCGGCCTGCTCAAGGCCACGCTCGCATTGAGCCAAAAGGTATTGCCGCCGACGATCAAGGTCGACCGCCCCAATCCGGCACTCGGATTCGCCGACAGCCCGTTCTACCTGAACACCCAGGCTCGTCCGTGGATCAGCGATGGCAGCCAGCCGCGGCGCGCCGCTGTGTCCAGCTTCGGCTTCGGCGGAACAGATTTTCACATCACCTTGGAGGAGTACCGGCCCTCGCAGGGGTCGGATAGCCGTGAGCCCGAGTTGACCAGGGCAGCCTCGTCCGAGCTGGTTCTCTTCTCGGCCGATTCCCCGCAGGCGCTGGTGAGCGCGTGCCGGGCAAGCTCAGGTGTCTCCCGCCCGCTGGCCACGATCGCGCGGGAGACGCAAGGCGCGTTCGACCACACCGCCCAGTCCAAACTGGCAATCGTGGCGACCACCGAAGCCGATCTGACCGCGAAGCTGGCAGAGGCAGCGGACCGCATCGAAGCGGATCCGGAAACGGTGTTGTCCGGCCCGCGAGGTGTCTACTATGCACCTCGTCGTATCGATCCCGGCAAGCTGGGACTCCTGTTCTCCGGGCAGGGGAGCCAGTACGTCGGGATGGGCGCGGAGTTGGCGATGCTCCACCCGGCCGCCAGAACTGCGTGGGACTCGGCCGCTGGCATCTGCTTCGACGGTGTCGCGCTGCACCGCGTGGTGTTCCCGCCTCCCGTGTTCACCGAGGACGAGCGGGCTCAGCAAGACCGCCGGCTGACCCGCACGGAGTGGGCACAACCGGCTCTCGCTGTGCAAAGCCTCGCGCTGCTGGAAGTTCTGCGTACCTTGGGCGTCTCGCCGGATGCCGTTGCGGGGCACAGCTTCGGAGAGCTGGTTGCGTTGCACGTCGCTGGTTGTTACGACGCCGAGACGCTCATCAGGCTGGCACGCAAGCGCGGAGAACTGATGCGGGACGCCGCCACTGCACAAGGAGCTATGCTCGCGGTCGCGGGTTCCATCGATGACGTCCGCTCGATCGTTGCAGATCTCGACGACCAGCTGTGGGTCGCCAACCACAACGCCCCCAAGCAAGTCGTGGTATCCGGCACCAACGAGGCAATCGACCGGCTGGTGAAGTGCCTTGCCGAAGCTGGCCGAGCCGCCCGGAAACTGAACACCGCCGCCGCGTTCCACAGCCCGCTCATGGACACCGCCCGCGCACCGCTGCGGGAGTCCCTCGAGGCTGTGGAACTACAGCCGCCGCGAATCGACGCGTACTCGAATGCGGAAGCCGATCGCTACCCGCCCGACCCGGACGCGATCCGGGACCGCCTCGCCGACCACCCTCAACGGCCGGTCCGGTTCGTGGACCAGATCGAGACCATGCACGCCAACGGTGTCCGCACGTTCGTCGAGGTCGGTGCGGGAGCGACCCTCGCGAGGCTGACCAGCGACATCCTGGCCGGACGCGAACACCTGTCGGTCAGCCTGGATCACGCCCGCACCGACGGGGTCACCGCCCTGCACGAAGGGCTGGCGCAGCTCGCCGTGCGCGGCATCCCCCTGAACTTCGAGGCACTGTGGTGCCCGTTCACGCCGATCGAGGAACCCCGAATGGACGAAAAACCCGGCATGACAGTGGACCTGCTCGGTGCGAACTACGGCAAACCGTATCCACCGCCCGGCGGTGCCCACGAACTCCCGCGACCCAACCCACCGCAGCAAGCCGAAAGCACCCGCCCGTTTCGCGAACTCGTGGACGGACCTGGCGTCCACGGACATCGACCTCCCCCCGATTGGATGCCAGGTGAGGGCCAGGGGCACCCTTCACCAAGCAACCTGGTCCGGGGTGGCTCTCGACCCGTTTCGGACCCCTGGCTGGACGCGTTGCGGGAGACGCAGCGGCAGGCGAGCGAAGCGCATGCCACCTACCAGCGAGTGATGGCCGAGACGCACCTGGCGTTCCTTCGCATGTCCGAAGCGGCTCTTGGCGGGTTGTCTTCCGGCGGCATGCCGCAAGCAGCGCCCGGCGGGTTGTCTTCCGGCGACGTGCCGCAAGCAGCGCCCGGCGGGTTGTCTCCCGCTAGCGTGCCCGAAGTGGCTGCCGTGCAGGCCGCTGTTCCCCCGTGGGACCATGCCGGCTACGCCCTGCCCCAAGTGCCATCGGCTCCACCGGCACCCGTGGGTGTCCAGGTTCCCGCTTCTGATTCCGTCACGCCGTCATACGACGCATACCGGGATTCGGTTGAGAATCAGGCTGCCCAGCCGGATTCGAGCGGTGTTGATGTGGCGTTGTTGTTGGAGGTGGTGGCGGAGAAGACGGGTTATCCGTTGAGCGTGCTGGATGCGGGGATGGAGTTGGAGTCGGATCTGGGCATTGATTCGATCAAGCGGGTGGAGATTCTTTCGGCGGTGCGGGAGCGGGTTCCTGATGTGGCAGAGGTTGATCCGGCGTTGCTGGGAGCCGCGGGAACGCTCGGCGAGGTGGCTGAACTGCTCGGTGCCGGGGATAGCGGCGTGGTAAAGGTCGAAGCCGAACCTGCCGCGCCCCAGGAAGTAACACCGAGTTACAACCAAACCGAGTTGACGCGACAGGCCATTTCCACCCGGCGGGCACCGGCGGTCGGCTTCGCGCTGCCCGGGCTGATCGGCGCGTCGATAGCGATCACCGAGGACGGAACCGGCGTGGCCGAGCCTCTCGCGGCGGAACTCGTCGAGCATGGTGTCCGCGCGTTCGTCACCGCGGATGTACCGGCCGACACCGACGGCGTCATCTTCCTCGGGGGCCTACGCTCCGGCTCGGCAGAGGAGGCCATCGCGGTCAACCGGGAGGCATTGCGGGTGGCTCGCGCGATGGTCGCTGGTCGTTCGGAAACACCCAGGGTTTTCGTTGCGGTGCAGGACACCGGTGGTGACTTCGGGCTGTCCGGCTCCGCACCGGAACGTGTGTGGGTCGGCGGGGTCGCGGCGCTGGCGCGTACCGCCGCGAAGGAATGGCCGGGCACGGCGGTCAAAGCGATCGACTGCGAGCGGGGTGGGCGCAGCGGCGCCGACCTGGCGCGGGCAATCGCTCGTGAGCTGCTCACCGGTGGTGCGGTGACTGACGTGGGACTGACCGCTGACGGCGCCCGCACCGTGCTTCACCACGCCGAGGCGCCGTTCGGCGGCTCGTGGACCGACGTGATCGGCCCGGATTCTGTGATCGTCATCAGCGGCGGAGCGCGCGGCGTGACCGCGATGGCGGCGCGAGCCCTCGCCGCCGCACGCAAACCCAAGGTCGTCCTGCTCGGCCGCACGGCGTTGGAGGATGAGCCGCCTTACCTTTCTGGCGTGTCCGGCGAGGCAGCTGTGCGGGAGGCGGTGGCCGGGCACCTGCGGACCAGTGGTGAGTCAGCTGCACCGCAGCGGATCAGGTCCGAAGCCGCCAGAGTGCTTTCGTGCCGCGAAATCCGGGTGACGCTCGACGCGCTGGAATCTTGCGGTTCGCCGGCCCGCTATCTGCCCGTGGATGTCCGCGACAGCGCGGCGCTGAGCGAAGCCCTGGCGGGAGTGCGCGCGGAGTGGGGGCCGATCACTGGGCTCGTGCACGGTGCCGGGGTGCTGGCGGACAAAACCATCAAGGACAAGACCGACGAACAGCTCGACTACGTCTTCGGCACGAAGGTCGACGGCCTGCGCACCCTACTCGACGTGACAGCCGAGGATCCCCTTGATCTCCTCTGCGTGTTCTCCTCGGTCGCAGCCTGCTACGGCAACGCGGGACAAAGCGACTACGCCATGGCCAACGAGGTCATCACCCAGATCGCCGCGGCAGAGCGCGCGAAACGCCCGGGATGCCTGGTCCGCACCATTGCGTGGGGCCCGTGGGACGGCGGGATGGTGGATGCGTCGCTGGCCGACCGCTTGCGGGCCTCCGGAGTCCAGCTGATCCCGATCGAAGCAGGGGCGAAAGCCTTCGTCGACGAGGTACTGGGTGCGCGCGAGCCTGTGCAGGTCGTGGTTGCCGCAGGCACCTTCCCGAAAGCCGAGCCCAGTGCAGCCGGAGAGATCGTGGTCACAGACCGGTCGCATCCGTATCTGGCGGACCACTCCGTTGCCGGAACGACGGTGGTGCCGGTCGCGATGGTGCTGGAGTGGTTCACCGCCGCGGCGCACTTGTCCGGGACGTGCGAAACCGCTGCGCTTCGCGACCTCGACGTACTCCGCAAGATCACCCTTGACCACTTCGTCGGAGACGGCGATGTCGTGCGCATCACCTGTGCACCGGGCGGATCCCTGGTCCTGCATGGCGCGGGGGAGTTGCCGCATTACCGAGCACGACTGGGCTTCCGAGAGACCGCAGTTTCAATTGAAACAACTGAAACTGCGGTCGACGCACCGCGCCGATGGGACGTCCCGGCGGGCCTGGACGCCTTCGGCGACAGGCCGATCTACGACGGCTACCTGCTGTTTCACGGTCCGGCGTTCCAGGCCCTCCGCGGCGTCGACGGGGTTTCCGCGGCCGGAGCAGTTGGGACGGTTGTCGGCGCGCGTGCGCTGGGCTGGCCGGATGAGCACCGTCACACCGACCCGGCGGCGGTGGACGGCGGTATCCAGTTGGCGACTTTGTGGGCTGAGCGGGCGCTGGGGACCGCCGCGCTGCCCATGGGCGTCGGCGAATTCCGGCTGCATCGTCCGGGAATGCTGGATGGTGCGGGCACGAGCATCATCCGAGCGGGAGAGGTGCACAGCGCTCATGCTGAGTGCGATCTCCAGCTCTGCGCCGCCGACGGCACACCCGTCGCCGAGCTTCACCGGCTTCGCTTGGTGGCCCGCCCCGATGGCGCACCGAGCGGGAGGTGACGGGCGTGTTCGAGCCGATAGCCATCGTTGGTCGTGGGTGCGTACTACCGGGCGCACTTGACCCGGATACGTTCTGGGACAACATCATCGAAGGCCATGTCAGCCTCACCAGGGTTCCCGAAGGCCGCTGGAGACTGCCCGCCGGCGACGTGCCACTTGGCATCCGCAGCGACGTCGGCGGTTATGTCTCCGGCTTCGCCGACGTCTTCGACCCTGATGGGCTGCAGGTCGATGCCGCGCGGATCGACGTGCTGGACGAGTCGTATCGCTGGGTACTGCACGGTGCACGTCAAGCACTGGGGGAAGCAGGCATCGACCAGCCCCACGAACGCGCCGGACTGGTGCTCGGCAATCTGTCGCTGCCCACGGATGGCATGGTGCGTTTTGCCGAGAGCGTGTGGTTGTCCGACCAGACGCCTGCTGTCCGGGCGGTTTTGTCCGGCCTGCTCGATGGGCCCGAGCCCAGCGCCCTGAACCGGTTTTCCTCCGGTATCCCGGCGCATTTCGCGGCGGCCGCGCTCGGCTTGGGTGCGGGCGCGTTCGCGTTGGACGCGGCGTGCGCATCGTCGCTCTACGCGATGAAGTTGGCGTGCGATCGCCTGCACGATGGCACGGCGGATCTCATGGTGGCGGGCGCGGTCAACCGGACCGACGATCTCGCGATCCACCAGGCGTTCAGTGCGCTGTCCGCGCTGAGCCCCACTGGACGCAGCCGTCCCTTCCACCGCGACGCCGACGGCCTGGTCTCGGCCGAAGGTGCGGCCTTCGTCGCCCTGATGAGGTTGTCCGACGCCCTCGCCGCCGGCGTTCAGATTCGTGGCGTGATCCGCGGGGTCGGACTGTCCAACGACGGACGGTCGAAAGGCATCCTGGTGCCCACCGAGGAGGGCCAGGTTCGCGCGCTCCAGCAGGCCTATACCGACGCTGAGATCTCGCCCGAGTCGGTGTCGCTTCTCGAGTGCCACGCGACCGGCACCAGCCTCGGGGACGCGGTCGAGGTTCGCAGCACATCGCGGGCCTTCGCCGGGGCGCGGGATCTGCCGATCGGTTCGGCGAAATCGAACACCGGCCACCTCATCACCGCCGCGGGAGCCGCCGGTGTGCTGAAGGTGCTTGCCGCTATGGACGCCGGCATTCGCCCTCCAACGCTCGGAGCCGACGAGCCGATCGAGGCGCTGCGCGACACCCCATTGCGCCTGCTGCACGAAGCCGAAGCATGGGAAGGCCACCGCCGCGCCGGGATCAGCGCGTTCGGCTTCGGCGGCAACAATGCCCACCTGGTCCTCGAACAATGGACAGGTGACAACGTGGTCGTGAATGCGAAAACCACCCCCCACCGGTCTTCGCACTCACGACCCGATGAGGTCGCGATCGTGGGTATCGGCGCGCGAGTCGCCGACTGCGCGGACTCCGACGAGTTCCGCGATGCGCTACTGCGTGGAACCCCCCGCCTGGGCCGTGCCGTCGACTACGCGGTCGCTGTCCCGGGACTTCGCGTGCCACCGGCGGACCTGCAGAAGTCGCTGGGCCAGCAGGTGTCGATTCTGGAGGCCGCCCGCGAGGCGGTGCGCGATGTCAGTCTGGTTCGGGATCGGACGATGGTGCTGATCGGCATGGGTTGCGATGTCGAGGTGGCCCGCTATCCGACCCGCACACGCGTGGCGAGCAACCTCGGCGAATCGGAGCAGCGCGAGCAGTATCCGAACGCTTTCGCGCCGGTCCTCGACGCTCCCGCGGTCGTCGGCACGATGCCGAACGCCGTGGCGAACCGGATCAATGCCCAGTTGGACTTGGCCGGGCCGAGCTTCACCGTCTCGGCGGAGGAAGCATCCGGTCTGGTGGCGCTCGAAATCGGCGAGCGAGCCTTGCGCTCGCGGGAGGCCGACGCGGTGTTGGTCGGTGCCGTGGACCTCTCCCACGAGCAGGTGCACCGCAAAGCCCTCGCAGACCTGAACATCGACGTTCCACCCGGCGATGCGGCCGTCGTGCTGATCCTCAAACGCCTAGACGACGCGCGCAGGGACGGCGACGACGTACTCGCCGTCCTCACCGACCCCCAACCGGACGTTGGCCTCGTCGTGGGTGACGGTGCAATTTCAATGGAAATTAGGGATCCGATTTCCATTGAAATTGCCAACCAGCAGAATCAGGTGGCTCATAGCTCCAGAGAAACCTTCGACCCCGCCGAGATTTTCGGGGTGCCGCATGCGGCCAAGGGGCTGCTTGCCGTGGCGTGCGCCGCCGTGGCCGTGCGGCATGGGGCGATACCGCGTGTCGACCAGCCGGCCGATCCGTCCGTTGACCGTCGGAGCGCGGATGTGGCGGTGTCGACGCTGGGGGCGCGGGAGCGACATCTCGGACTCCGGGCTGACTCCGTGGATTCGTGGATCGCCGATGGTGCTGGCAGATTGCACGTGTTTTCCGGCGTCGATGCAGCCACTGCCCTCGCTGCCGCGCGGGCAGGCCGGGAAACCGACACGGGACCGGCGCGACTGGTCGTCCGGGCAGCCGACCATACTCAGCTAAACGATCGGATCGGGGCCGCCGAACGTTGGCTGGCCGGGCAGGGCCTCCAGCCGGAAGGGGTGGCGTTCCGGCCCAAACCCATTGTGGGCGAAACAGCATTCGTGTTCTCCAATGGTTCCGCCAGCTACCCGCGGATGGGGCGAGAGGTCATGCTCGCGCTGCCGGATATTTGGCAACGAGTTGAACAGCGTTGTGGCTCGCTGAACGAACTGATCGGATGGGCGTTTGCCGGGACGGCACCTCGCGCGTTGGACCAGATTTGGGGTGCCTCAGTACTCGGTCAGCTGCACACGGAGATCACGCGGGGCTTGCTCGGCGTGAAACCCACCGCGGTCATCGGCTATTCCTCGGGGGAATCCAGCGCCTTGGTCGCGATGGGCGCATGGCGCGACGTACCGCGGCTGGTTGCCGACGTCGAGGGCTCCGTGGTGTTGACCAGCGCGCTCGCCGGGGAGTTCGCCGCTGTTCGCCGGGCGTGGCGGCGGAATGGCGTTACGGGCAAGAAATGGGCCGCCTACATCGTCAGCGCATCAGCGGAAGCCGTCCGCGAGGCCGTCGCCGGCGAACCCGCCGTGCACCTGATGGCGATGAACGCGCCCGGGGTGAGTGTCCTAGGCGGTGAATCCGAAGGCTGCCAGCGTGTGCTGCGGCGGCTGGGACAACCGAACGCACTGCCGCTCGACTACGACATCGCCGCGCACGTCCCGGAGGTCGACGAGGTACGGGACCAGTATTGGGAGCTGCACCGCAGGCCCACCTTCGACCTGCCGGACATGCGCTTTTACTCCTGCGCCACCACGGAGCCGTACGTGGTGACCGAGCAGAATGCCGCCGATGCCGTGACCGCGCAGGCGGTCGGAACAATCGATTTCATCGGGACCGTCGAGCGGGCGTGGCGGGACGGGGTCCGGGTGTTCATCGAGCACGGGCCGCGCGGACTTTGCACGGGATGGATTCAACGCATTCTCGGCGACCGCGAACATGTGGCCGTAGCGCTGGATTCGGCTGACGGCCGGAGTCTGCGCCAGCTCACCCGCGCGGTCGCGGAATTGGTCGCAGCGGGTGTCATCATCGACCACGAACGGCTTTTCGGTGCGCTGGCGACCGGTCGGCCCGCGCCACGCCCCGTGGTCGAGACGTTCGTCACCGCGGCGCATCCTCCGCCGATCCTGCTACCGGAACCGCACCCGGAGCAGCGAATGCAGCCGGCACCGGTGCTTCCTCCCGTGGGCGAGCTGCTGGCACCGGTCCCGGATCCGGCCGGTGAGCCGCTACTGCCAGTCCAGACTCCGGCACCCGTCCAGACTACGGTCGAGAGGAAAACACTCCACGCGGACGGCGAATGGCACCGCATCGTCGCCTCGACGCACCAGGAGTTCCTCGAAAGCCATGCCCAGGTACATCAGCAGTACCTCGCCCTGCTCGAGAAATCACGCATGGTCCTGATGAGCCGGCCCGGTACGCCCGGTCGGGGCGAGGTGCAGGACACCGTTGACCAGGTACGTTGGTCAGAGGCGCCCTTCACCCAGCACCCAACCGGGCAGTTGAGCGGCCCGATCTTCGGTCGGGAGCAGCTTGTGCAGTTGGCGAGTGGCCGGATTTCGGAGGTGTTCGGGCCGGAGTTCCGGGCACAGGACGGGTTTCGGCGTCAGGTCCGGATGCCCCAGCCTCCAATGCTGCTGGCCGACCGGGTGACCGGGATCGATGCGCCGCGCGGGCGGTTGGGGACCGGCACTATCTGGACCCAGACCGACGTGACCGCCGATGCGTGGTATCTCGATCCGACCGGGCGCATGCCAGCCGGGCTGATGATCGAGGCAGGACAGGCAGACTTGCTCCTGATCAGCTGGATGGGGGTGGATCTGCTCAACCGCGGCGAACGCGTGTACCGGCTGTTGGGCTGCGAGCTGACTTTTCACGGCAGCCCACCCGCGCCCGGTGAGATGCTCGACTTCGACATCCACATCGATGGGCACGGCGACCACGGTGGCACGCGCCTTTTCTTCTTTCACTACGACTGCCGGGTCGACGGCGAACTCAGGCTGAGCGTGCGCGGCGGCCAGGCGGGGTTCTTCAGCGACCACGAGCTCGCCGACACCAGCGGCGTCCTGTGGGATCCGGCCGGCGAGACCCCGGAACCCGCTCGATGGCTCGATGAACCCCAGGTGGTGTCCTCGGCGCGCAGCTTCTCAGCCGAGCAGGTCGCCGCGTTCGCGGCGGGGCGGCCGGACGACTGCTTCGGCCCGGAATGGCTGTGCACCCAGGCGCACGTCCGCACCCCGCGCATCGCCGGCGGAAAGATGCTGCTGCTGCGCGAGGTCACCGACTTCGATCCGGCTGGGGGTCCGTGGAAACGCGGTTATCTGCGGGCGGAAACACCGGTCTCCGCCGATGACTGGTTCTTCGAAGGCCACTTCAAGGACGACCCGTGCATGCCCGGAACCCTGATGTACGAAGGCTGCCTGCAGGCAATGGCCTTCTACCTTGCGGCACTCGGGCACACCGTGGACGCCGACGGTTGGCGGTTCGAGCCGGTGACCGGCGTACCGGTGGCCATGCGCTGTCGTGGCCAGGTGACCCCGGACAGCCGGTCGATCACCTACGAAGTTTTCGTCACCGAAGTTTCGTCGGGTCCGGTGCCGACGCTGACCGCCGACGTGCTGTGCACGGTGGACGGGGTCAAGGCGTTCCACGCGAGACGAGTCGGGCTGCGCCTGGTGCCGGATTGGCCGCTGGCAACCTTGGCCCCCGTTCAGGATGCCGAAGTCGGCAGCGGCATCTTCGGCCGTTCCGGGCTTCTCGCATCGGCCTGGGGCAAACCGACCGATGCGTTCGGCCCCGCGTTCGCCCCGTTCGATGGCGTCCGTCGTTCGGCGCGGTTGCCGGGGCCGCCGTACCACTTCATCTCGCGGATCGTCTCGGTCGACGCTCCGCAGGGCGCGATGACCGCAGGCGGTCACGCCGTCGCCGAATACGATCTGCTGGCGGATGCCTGGTACTGGGCGGAGAACGGGTACCCGGTGATGCCGTTGGCGGTGTTGATGGAAGTGGCGCTGCAGCCATGCGGGTGGTTCGCCTCCTACGCGGGATGCACGCTGTCGTCCGAAGAGGACCTTCTTTTCCGCAATCTTGACGGCAGCGCCACTATTCTCGGCGAGGTGGACCAGTCGGTGCAGACGCTACGCACGACGGTCACCCTGCTGGACATTTCCCCGTATTCCGGCACGATCATCGTCTCCTTCGCTGTAGACGTAGAGGCCGATGGGCAACGGTTGCTGCATGCTTCGAGCGTGTTCGGGTTCTTTCCCGCACGGGCATTCGCCGAGCAAATAGGCCTGCCCTCCACAAGAGGCGAGCGACTTTCCGGCGACTCATGTCGAGAGCTGCTTCCCTGCGACGGGCACGGCTCGCTGAGACTGGCTGGTCCGATGCTGCTGGTGCTGGATCGCATCACCGGGTACTGGCCCGACGGCGGCAAGGCCGGGCTCGGCCGAGTGGTGGCGGAGAAGGACATCCGGCCCGGCGAGTGGTATTTCAAGGCCCACTTCTTCCAGGACCCCGTGCAACCGGGCTCGCTGGGGGTGGAAGCGATGTGCCAGCTGCTGAGGTTCTACATGATCGACCGTGGGCTGGGCGACGGCCTGACCGACCCGCGGTTTTCGTTGGTGACCGATCGGCCGCTGACCTGGAAGTACCGGGGACAGGTCACGCCGGCCAACCAAACGGTGACAGTCGAGTTGGACGTGCTGGAAATCGGCGAGGACCCCGACGGCCGCTTCGCGGTGGCCGACGCTTCGCTGTGGGTCGACGGCGCTCGCATCTACCACGTACCGGAACTCGCGCTGCGCGTGGTTGAGCAGAACCCGTGAGCTCTTTGGGGCATTACTGGTCGTCTCCGAGCCTTGGGTTCGTCAGCGAGATCGATGCCCTTTCTCATCTGATGGTCGGGTAGAAGGGGCACACTTGCCAGGCTTTCCGCAGCTGAATACCAGTTGCACTGCCAGTGTTGGCTTGGCTTGGCTTGGCTTGGCTTGGCTTGGCGTTGCGTGTGCGACTTCGAATGCGCGCGCGACGAGCCGTGGTGAGGGGCGACACTTAGCGGGGGACGTTGGTTCGTAATAATGGACCCACGGTGGGTTCGTGAGGCTGCGGAGGAGGTTCCATTGATCTATTCGGTCGTCAGCGTGTGGCCGTCGCAGAAGAACTGGTGCGTTGGCCGTTTCCTCGCCGGTCCGGACTATGTTCCTGCGGAGAATGATTCGCTGAGCGATGTGCCGGATGCCACCCTGCGTTTCCTGATGGAGAAAGGCCCGGACGGCGCCAAGTATCTTCGGGCGTTCTTCCGGGATGCGCGGTTCGGGTTGTCATGAACGGCGCCGGGCACCTGCGGGTGGTGCGATCGTCGGATGAAGCTGCGTATGTGCTTGTGGCCACGGCGGGATCACCCAAGCGGCGTGTTTCCTCGCTGGTGTGGTGGCGTGTTGATGTTGCGGAACTAATCGAGCTGACTGGCAACGAAAACCAGGTGTCGTTCATCCCGGGCAGTGCGGCATCGGTATGTGTGGCAGGTGACGCCGTCCAGGATGCGTACGAACTCGCCGAGCAGAAAATTGTTGCGTTGTATGAAGAATTACTCGGTGAACACCAAGTTCGTTGTGTCCTGGCGTGGGATATAGAAGAGGATGATTCCTGGGAGCGGCGGTTACCGCTGATGTTCCGGTGAAGTCGAGGGTTGGTAGGCCGGATCGGCCGAGCTTCCCCCGAGACTGCCCAGTCGCTGGGTTTTCTTGGGGTGGGTGGTTGTGATGTTTTCGTCGATCATGGTGTCGGAGGGGGTGAGGCGGCTTTTTCAGGTGTTGACCGGTGAGGATATGACGGATGCGGATGAG
>NZ_JBSFLZ010000088.1:6996-31656 GCF_053599315.1 Saccharopolyspora sp. NPDC000995 | reverse complement strand
CACGGCATGCGACGCCTGCGGATCCGCTGGGAGCGCCGCGACGACATCCACGAGGCGTTCCTCGGCCTGGCCACCTGCATAATCTGCTACCGACACATCAAAATTCTTTGTTAGGAACTCTTAATATACTGCCCGCCGAACTGCTTGTCGCGGCCTTTGATGTACCCGATGTTCGCCAGCTCGGGAAAGACGACCAGATCCACGTCCTGCGCCAGCCTGGCCGACTCGATCGCGGTTTCCATCCTTTCCAGGTTCTTGCTCGCGTCGAGGGAGAATACGTCCATCTGCACGGCCGCAACGACAACTTTTTCTTTCACCGGAACAACTTCCCTACTTCAATTGGATGACGCGGCGGCCGGCGCGGTAGGTCGCCTGGACCGCGCGGATGGCCTGGATGTCGTGGGTGGGGTCGCCGTCGAACACGGCCAGGTCGGCGATGTGTCCTTCGCGCACGAAGCCGATCTCGTCGGCCAGGCGCAGGTACTCGGCGTTGCCGCTGGTGGTCATGCGCAGCACCTCGGCGGGCTGGTAACCGGCGAGCACGAGCAGGTGCAGTTCGCTGGCGAAGTCACCGAATGCCGTGTGCTTCCACCCGGCGTCGGAAGCCGGTGCTATGCGCGCGCCCATCGTCCGCAGCCGTCCGGCGTTGCTGACGTAGTACGAGGTTCGTTGGCGCTGTTCGTTGAGCTCGTCGGCGGAGATCCGGCCTGCCTCCGCGTCGCGGATGTAGTGGAAGTTGCAGCCCAGCGTGGATCCGAATGTCGTGCCGTGTGCGATGGCCAGTTCGGCGAGGCGCTCGTCGAACCTGCTGGAGCCGTCCTGGGCGAGGAACGCGATGTGTTCGATGCCGTCGCTGCCGGCGAGGACGGCCCTTCGGATGCCTTCGTTCGACAGGGCATGCGTGGTGGACAGCAGCCCGTGCTCGTGCGCGACCGACACCGCGGCACCGATCTGCTCCTTGGTGAGGGTTTCCTGGTGCGGGACGGTGTTCAGGGTACCGCCGCCGGTTGCTGCGATCTTGATGCCGTCAGCGCCGAGTTCGATGTTGCGGCGCGCGACCTTCTGGGCCTGCGCGGCGTCGGCGGCTCCACCGCCGAAGAGGTGCATGTGCCCGCGTACTCCGGTCACCGGCATGCCGTAGCGCAGCAGACGTGGCAGCTCGCTCGGGTCGGCCGGCAACCAGCCCAGGAAATCCGGGTGCGAGCCGAGGTCGCGCACGGTGGTCACCCCGGCGGCGATGTGCGTGCGCAGGTTCTGCGCGGCGACGGCGAATCGGGCCCTCACCTCGCGGTTCACCGCGGGTTCGTAGGCGGTGCCGTCCCCCGGCATCGTCAGGTGGACATGCGAGTCGATCAACCCCGGGGTTAGGGTGCCGGTCGGGTAGTGGTCGAGCGCGATGCCCCGCCAGCGCGCCTGCAGTTCCGCCGCGGGTCCGACCTCGGCGATCTTCGTTCCGTCGAGCGCGACAACCACATCGCCGTTCGTTACGGTGAGGCGCTCACCGTCGAACACCCGGGCGACCTTGATCAGCCGATCAACGGACATATCAGCTCTCCTTCAGCGGGCTGTGCGCGGTTTCCGGGATGGCGAGCACCGCCAGGGCGGTCACCGCAGCGGTGAGCACCATGTAGTAAGCGGGCATCGCGCTGTCCGCGGTGGCCGAGATGAGATAGGTCATCAGGAACGGCGCGGAACCTCCGAAGGCCGCGGTCGAGATGTTGTAGCCGAGCGCGTAGGCGGTGTAGCGCAGCCGGGTGGGGAACAACTCCACAAGCACGATATGGATCACGCCGGTGTGCCCGGCGAACAGCACCGCCATGATCACGCCTCCGACGATGGCCAGCGCGACCGAACCTTGCGTGAGCAGCCAGTAGCACGGGTAGCCGAGGACCACGAGGGAAAACGCCGACCCGGCGATGGTGCGTTTTCGGCCGATCCGGTCCGACAGCCGCCCGGCGACCGGGATCGCGGCGATGATCGCGATCAGGGTGCACACGGTGATCAGCAGTCCCTGGACCACGGAGAAGTGCAGGGTCTTGTTCAGGTAGGTGGGCATGTAGCTGAACAGGACGTAGTAGCCGGTGCCGTTGAGGATCGGGATCGTGATGGCCAGCAGCACGGCCTTGCGGTGCTCGGCCGAGGCCAGCGTCTCCTTCAGCGGGTTGCGCGCCGGGGCGGAATCCTTGCGCAGCTGTTGGAATTTCGGCGTTTCGTCGAGCTTGCTGCGAATGTAGAAGCCGATCACGGCCATCGGCACGGCGAGCAGGAACGGGATTCGCCAGCCCCACTCGGTCATCGCGTCGGTGCCGAGGGTTTCGGTGAGCACGGTGGTGACGACGGCGCCGAGAAGGAGCGAGGCGTAGGACCCGAGCTGCGACAGACTGGTGAGCATGCCGCGGCGGCCCTCCGGAGCGTACTCCGCGACGAACGACATCGCGCCAGCGCTCTCGCCGCCCGCGGAGAATCCCTGCGCCAGCCGCAGCACCAGCAGCAGTATCGGGGCGGCGACGCCGATGGCCGCATAGGTGGGCAGCAGACCGATGGCCACCGTCGATCCGCTGATCAGCATCAGCACCAGGACCAGCGTGCGCTGCCTGCCGATCCGGTCGCCGAGGTAGCCACAGATGACACCGCCGACCGGCCGCACGAAAAACGTGAGCCCGAAGATACTGAACGTCAGCAGCAGCGCGGCGGTGCCGTCCTGCTTGGGGAAGAACACGGTTGCGATCGTGCTGGCCAGAAAGCCATAGACGCCGTAGTCGTAGAATTCGACGAAAACTCCTACCGAGCCGGCCACGGTGACTCGGCGGAGGGTCTTCTTGTCCACTTCGGATGTTCCGAGTTCCTGGGTCGTTGCCATCTCGATTCCTCTGGGTGGGTGGCGGATATCGACCGTGAAGCCGCGCTGCTCCGCGGGCGCGCTTGGTGGTTGCACGGCAGGGGTCCGAGTCCGAACCCCGCTCGCCGGGAGTGTTTCGCTTCGCCGGCTTGGTGCGACCGCGAGCGTGGAACTCGGCGTTTAGTTGCTAGGCGCGGGGGAAGCCGTGCAGCACATCGGCCATGCGCTTCAGTGCTGCGTCCCAGGCCTGCTCGTGCTGGGCAAAGCAGATGCGGAAGTGCTTGCGGCCGCGGGGGCCGAACTGGTAGCCGGGATTCACCACGAGGCCGGCATCGCGCTTGAGCGCGATGGCCACTTCCTGGTCGGTAGCGTCGATTCCGGGGAAGCCGGGGAACAGGTACGCCGAGCCGCCGGCGGGCCGGACGTCCACGCCGGGGATCTCGCTGAGTGCCGCCACGCTGACGTCGCGCAGGGACTGGTATTCGCCGATGCGCTTGGCGACGTAGTCGGTGTCGTCGTCGAGCCAGCGGGTCAGGACGTGCTGCGCGTAGGCCGGGCAGCGCAGGGCGGCGACGCTCATGACGTCTTCCATCCGGTCGATGATCTCCGGCGGTGCCACAGCCATGCCGATGCGGTAGCCGCTGAGGCTCTCGGTCTTGCTCGGGCCGAGCGTGGTGATGGTCCTGGAACGCATGCCGGATTCGGAGATCATGTGCGCGAAGGGTTTGCCGTCGTACACCAGCCGGCTGTAGAGCTGGTCGACGAGCAGTAGCGCGCTGCTGTCAGCGACGAGCGCGGCGATCTCCGCCACGTGCGAAGGATCGAACACCGCGCCCGTCGGGTTGTTGGGGTGCGAGAGCATCACCAACTTCGGTTCCTGCCGCAACCCGGCCGCGAGCGCGTCCAGGTCGAGGCCGGGGGATTCCCCCTCCGGCCACAGCAGCGGCACGGGGTGGACGTCCGCGCCGAGGTAGCGCGCGGATCGTTCGCTGGTGATGTAGTCGGGGTCGGGCAGCACCACGGTGTCGCCCGGCTCGATGATCGCCGAGAGCGCAGTGTAGAGACCCGCTTGGGTTCCCGGGGTCAGGATGATCTCGCCGTCGGGGTCGAGCTGTTCACCGAGGAAGGCGCTGACGTGTTCGGCCACGGCTCGGCGGACTCCTGCGTCACCCCGGTACGGGGTGTAGGTCATCCCCGCGCCCGAGGCGGCTTTGACGAACTCGTCCAGAACCCACGAGTCTGGAGGGAAGCGGTGGGTGTCGGCGTAGGTGATGTCGAGGAAATCCGGCCCGGCTGGGGTTCGCTCCAGTTCGCGTTCCAGTTCGCGCAGCGACGCGCCCTCCGTCGCTGCTCGTTCCGGCACGTCCAGTCGCAGCAATCGGCTCGTCGGCTGGTAGATCTCACTCATGGTGGTGCACTCCAATCAGTTCGTCGTCGATGGTTACGGTGCGCACTGGGGGCAGGGTGAGTCCGAACGCGTCCCGCGCGAACGCGACGCCGTCGGTCGGGTGTGGCCCGGTGAGGCAGAAGAGGTCTCCCTGGCCGGTTCGGGGGCTCTCCGGCTTCTGGAGCAGGCCGAGGGTCAGTTCAGCGGCGCTTTCCACGGGGTCGATGAGTGCGAAGCCGGGTGCCGCGGCGCGCATCGTATCGAGGATGCAGGTGAAATCGGTGCAGGCCAGAACGGCCGACGTGCAGCCCGCCGCGATGATCTGCTCCATTGCCCGCCGGGCGAGGCACTGCAGCCTGACCGGGTCATCGCCGCCGCCTTCCTCGGCCAACCGCAAGATCTCCTCCGTGGCCACTTGGAACACCTCCCGTTCGGGAAGTGCCCGCGGTAGCGCTCCACTGGCAACGGTGCCCGCGGTGGCTAGCACTCCCACCGGGCCCTCCGGTACCGTTCGGACCGCTTCGCGGACCGCGGAGACCATGTCGATGAAAGGAATTGCGCCCACGTCGGCTTCTGCTGCGACCACGCTAGCGGTGTTGCACGCGATGACCCACGCATCACAGCCCGCTCGCACGAAGAAGCGCTCCGCCTGACCGAGAAAACGTGCGACCTCGGCGCCTGGGCGGGGACCGTATGGGCGGCGCGCGGCGTCACCCAGGTACACCAGCCGGTGCTGCGGAGCACGGCGCCGCAGCATCGCAGCCAACGGCAGGCCACCGATCCCCGCGTCGAAGATGCCGACCGAACCGCCCGCCTCCGGGTTCACGACGTCGCTGCCGGTTCTGGTGCGGCGCGCAGGATGCGAGCGCCGACCGCGACGACTGCTGTGGTGACGGGATTCGAGGCGTTGCGCATCTTTCGCTCCTCAACTTCGTCCGCTCGCAGGCCTTGGATCGGTGCCAAGCGCCGCGGTCGACGTGGTGGAAACCCGGTATCGACGGATTGATCCCGTGTTCGGCGGAAGCGCTCCAGATGCCGACCGATCCTGCACCACGCACCCCGATGACGCAAGAGCGTCTTGTGTTTCGACTTTCGCAGATCGCAGCAGGCTGCCTGTTTCGGTCAAGTAAAAGATCGATCCCTTGATTCACGCCCGGCGCAGCAATTTTGACAACGTGCCACCTTGCGTCATATTAAAAAATGATGCAAGCTCCGGGCATCGGGCGAGCTAACGGCAGACGCCCCGGAGCCGCCTGGCGGACCGGTCCCCTTGCACGTCGAACGAGAGCCCGGACCGGATGCGGGTGGCAGGGATTGGAGACACGATGGCGCAACCGCACCCCACCGCGACAGCGGCCCTCTCGTTGAACACCGACATCGGAGAGGGCTATGGCGCATGGGTCATCGCCGACGACGAAGTGCTGCTAGGCCTGGTGACCGACGCCAACCTGGCCTGCGGGTTCCACGCGAGCGATCCGGACATCATGCGGCGCACCTGCCGGACCGCGCGCCAGCGGTCCGTCGCCATCGGCGCGCAAGTGGGTTTCCGGGACGTGATCGGTTTCGGGCGCCGGTTTATCCAAGTGCCCCGCGCGACCTTGAGCAACGACGTGCTCTACCAGTTGGGCGCGCTCTCGGCATTCGCTTCCGCGGAGCAGGCGCCGATCACGTTCGTGAAGGTCCACGGCGCGCTCTACCACGCCGCCGTGCAGCACGAATCGTATGCGCGGGCGATCATCGACGCGGTGCGGGACTTCGACCCGGACCTTCCCGTGCTCTGCCAGCCCGGCACCGCGTTCTGGCGCGCCGTCCAGGACACGGGCCTGAGCACGGTCGCCGAAGGCTACCTTGACCGCGCCTACACGGCCGAGGGTCTGCTCGTCCCGCGCGGTGAACCAGGTGCTGTGATCATCGACCCCAGGGTCGCCGCAAGCCGCGCGGTGCAGTTCGCCACCGAGCGCACCGTCACCGCGATCGACGGGGCGGTGCTCGACATGCCGGTCGCCTCGGTGTGCGTGCACTCCGACTCACCCGGCGCGTCGGCACTGGCAGCAGCCGCCCGCGAAGCGCTGGAGGAAGCCGGAGTGGCGTTGCGCTCGTTGTCCGGGGAGGTGGCCGTCGGTGGATGAGGCCGTCACCTCGGTGCAACGCGTCGGTGACCGCGGCCTCCTGGTCGAGCTGCCGCCGCGATCCGACCCGCACCGGCTGGCCGCGTGGGTGCGCGACCACCCGTGCGCGCCAGGCCTGACCGAGGTCATCCCCGCCGCGCGGACGGTTTTCCTGCTAGGTGACATTACAGCGCTGCGCCGGATCGCCCAGGCCATCGGCGCAGCGAAGCTGCCCGATCCGGGCGAGCGCGACGGCAAGACGGTGGTCGTCCCAGTCCGATACGACGGGCCCGACCTCGCCGCCGTCGCCGAGCACACTGGCTTGTCGATGCGCGAGGTCGTGGAGCACCACTCCGGCACCGAGTACCGAGTCGCCTTCTTCGGGTTCGCCCCCGGGCAGGCGTTCTTCGCGGCGCTCCCCGACGTCCTGCACGTCCCCCGCAGGACGAGCCCACGCGTGAAAGTGCCTTCGGGCAGCGTCGCGATCGCCAACGAGTTCACGGTGATCTACCCCCTGGATTCTCCCGGCGGATGGAACCTGATCGGCACACGGGCGGGCCCGCCCCTGTGGGACGCGCGGGCCCAACCGCCGAACTCCGTCGACGTCGGCGATCGCGTGGTCTTCTACGAGGTTCGTTGATGGAAGTGCTCACCCCCGGCCCACAGGCGACCGTCCAGGACGGCGGCCGAGCCGGCTGCGGCCACCTCGGCGTGCCCCGCGCCGGAGCGATGGACCCGCTGGCCCTGGCCCAGGCCAACCGCCTGGTCGGAAACCGGCCGGACGCGGCTGCGATCGAGTTCCTACTGGGCGGGCTCGCGGTCCGGTTTACCGAACCGGTCGGCTTCAGCCTCGCCGGCGCACCGGTGCCCGCCTATCTCGGCACGATGCCCGTACCGCGGAATACCTGGACCTACGCCCGAGCCGGCGACGTCCTCACCACCGGACAGCCCGCCTACGGCCTGTGGACCTACCTGGCGGTCGCCGGGGCCATCGCCGTGCCACCGGTGCTGTCGAGCCGGTCGACGGACTCGCTGTCCGGCCTGGGACCTCCCCCGCTGAGGCTCGGCGACGTTCTCCCAATCGGATCCTGCCGCGGCACGCCGGGCACGCCAAGTGACGTCTTCGTCGAAAACTCCTCCTCCAGCGCACGGCTCGACCTGGAAATCCACTGGGGGCCGCGGGACGACTGGTTCACCGACGAGGCGCGTCGCACCTTCGTCACGGCGACCTGGCTGGTCAGCACCGAAGTCAACCGCATCGCCGCGCGCTTGACCGGCCCGCGCCTCGACCAGAGCCGCCACGACCAGCTGCCGACGGAAGGCGTCCATCCTGGCTCGATCCAGGTGCCGCCATCCGGGCAGCCGCTCGTTTTTCTCGCCAACTATCCGCCCACCGGGGGGTATCCGGTGATCGGTGTAGTGTCGGAGCCCGATCTCGGGCGGATGGCCCAAGCCGCTCCCGGAACAATGGTGACGATGCGCGCGGCCCGACCACGTGCCGACCTGACCGGACGAGCCAGTAGGGGGTTCAGGTGAACAACGGGGCGGACTCGCTTCCGGAGCGGGTCAGAGTTCGCTACGACCAGCTGAGCAAGAGCCAGCGCAAGATCGCGCGCTACTGCATCTCCCACGCAGCTGAAGCGGGTTCCCTGACCGCGATGCGAATCGCCGAGAAACTGGGCGTCAGCGAGTCGACCGTGGTCCGGTTCGCGATCAAGATCGGCTACGACGGCTTCCCGCAGATGCAGGGCGCGATCCGGGAAGAACTTCGCGGCGCACCAACGCCATCCGACGAGCACACGGAGCGCGACACCCAGGACGTCGCGCTGGAGTCGTTGCGCAACGACCTGGATGCGCTGCAGCAGTCCATCGACGAGATCGACCTCTCCACGCTGACGCGCGCGATCACCGCGCTCGGGGATGCCACCAACGTCTTCGTCTGCGGGTTCCGCACCTCGTTCAGCCTCGCCTACCAGGCCTACTTCCACCTGAGGAAGGTGCGCCCCTCGGTACGCCTGCTCGGCGACATCGGCGGCACGTTGGTCGACGACCTCGAAATGATCGAGCCCGGCGACGCCGTCCTAGCGTTCACCTTCCCCGTCTACGACGACCGCACGATCCAGGTCGCCAACCGGGCCGTGTCCGTCGGCGCCTCCTGCGTCGTCGTCACCGACAGCGCACTGGCACCGCTGCCGATCGACCCGCTCCTGCACCCCCTGATGGTGCGCCACGACAGCTTGAGCTTCTTCAACTCCACGGTCTCCGCCACCGCACTGCTCAACTCGATAATCGTGCGCCTGGCGCAAGCCCGCAGCCGGCAGGAGCCCTCATTTGAAAGGTCACTGTCGAAGTCCTTCCACACCAAGGGAAAACTTTGATCGGCGAAGCCGTGCAAGCCGTCGTCACGCCCGACGCACCGGCACCGGCACCGGCACCGGCACCGGCCGGAACCTAGTCCTTCATCAAGCGTGTCGGGTGGGTAGATCCGGCCTCAGATAAGGCAAAGACCTTATCCTGCTTGGGTTTGCGACTCCAACGAAGCACAAGAGGAATGGCCTTGTTGTGAAGAAGATACTGCACGAGCAGAGTCGGCGGAACTACTACCTGATCACCGTTGCACGCCCCTGCCGCGCCGCCAGGCCGTTCCCTTCGGCGACGCCGCAACGCTTGAGGACCTGCTACGCCGCGACCGCGGCGTCGGCGTGCTGATCCTGGAAACCGTGCAGGGCGGCGCCGGAGTCGTACTGCCTCCACCGGGGCTATCTGGAGCAGGTACGGCGGATGTGCGATCGCTACGGGGTGTTGTGGATTGCCGACGAAGTGCAGTGCGGTGTCGGCAGAACAGGCCGGTTCTTCGCCTTCGAGCACGCGGGAGTCACTCCCGACATCGTTACGCTGGCCAAGGGCTCTCGGCGGCGGCAAGACAGCGATCTCGGCCGTGCTCGCAGACTACGAGATCCACGACCGCGCATACGGCGGTGCTCGCGACGCGCTCATGCACGGGCCGGCGACCTTCAGCGGCATGGGAGAAGCCTGCTGCACAGCGATCGAAACGCTGCACGTCCTGCCCGACGAGAACCTGCTGACCAACGCCGCTGAGCAGGGCGAGCACCTGCTCAGCGGGTTGCGCTGGCTGCACCGCCGCCACCCGAAGCTGATCCGCGACGTCCGGGGCAGCGGGCTGAGGGCCGCCGTCGAGTTCGCCGACCTCAGCGGCTTCCTGCGGGGCCTGACCAGCCGTGTGGCGGGGGTGCTGGACCGGCCGCTGCGCGGCAGCGTGGCCATGCTCGCCGGCATTCAGCTGCTCTCGGAGTGCGGCATTCTCGTGGCCTTCACCGACTACAACCGCAACGCCGTGCGGCTGGAACTGCCGCTGACCATCGGTCCGCAGCACGTCGACATGCTGGTGGAAGGCCTCGACGACCTGCTGTCACAAGGCCTGAAAGGGCTGGCCGCCGGATATCTCCGCCGCCGGTACCGGTCACAGATCACCGAGCCGCTGACGCCTGAACACGAACTACTGTCAGAGTGATAGGCGGGGTTGCGCATGTCGGTGACTTTGGTGGTCAGGCCGGGGTGCTGCCCCGACGCTCCGCGAGCAACGACGCTATTTCCGCACGGTGTCGCCGGCGTTTTTGAGATGCCATTGGTGTGGTGCGATCAGTTCGCTGACGGCCGGTTCGGGACCCCACGAGCCGGGGGCGTACAACTGTAACGGCGGTGGTTTCTCGAGCAACGGAGTCGATGCTTCCCAGATGCGCTCGATGCCATCCGACCGGGTGAACAGCGACTGGTCGCCCAGCATGGCGTCCAGAATCAATCGCTCGTAGCCTTCGAGCCCGTGTTCCTGGCAGAAGGAGTCAGCGTAGCGGAAGGTCATCGCTTCTGGGGCGAGTCGCATCGTGGGGCCGGGCTCTTTCGCCAGGAAGCAGGCGGCGATCCATCCGGGGTCCCCGAAGTCGATCACAATCTTGTTGCCTTGGTAATTCTCCTGCTGGGGGAGATCGGTGGGGAACATCCTTAGGGGCGGCTCGCGCAGGCCGAGAGTGATGACCTCGTGGTGCTGTGCGAGTTTCTTGCCGGAGCGCAGGTAAAACGGCACACCGGACCAGCGCCAGTTGTCCACCTCCAGCCGCAGCGCGGTGAACGTCTCGGTCTGCGAATCGGGGGCGACTCCCGGTTCATCGCGGTAGCCTTCGTACTGGCCGCGTACGACGTGCCCGGTTTCGATGGGGCGCAACGCTTCGAAGACCTTGGCTTTCTCGTCGCGCAGCGGCTGGGCAGCGAGCGAGACAGGCGGTTCCATCGCCACGATGCCCAGCACTTGGATCAGATGTGTGACGATCATGTCCCGGAAGGCCCCGGTGCCTTCGTAGAAATGAGCGCGGCCCTCGAGTCCAAGCGTCTCGGGCACGTCGATCTGTACATGGCTGATGTGGTCCCGGTTCCAGATGGGTTCGAACATGCCGTTGGCGAAGCGGAGGGCGAGGATGTTGTCCACCGACTCCTTGCCGAGGAAATGATCAATTCGGAAGATCCGCGATTCGTCGAAGACCGCGTGGATCGTCTCGTTGAGCACTCGTGCCGAAGCGAAATCCGTGCCGAAGGGTTTCTCCACGATCACTTTTGAATTCTCCGCCAGGCCTGTGTCACCGAGCATTCCGATGATGGATCCGAACGCGGCGGGCGGCACGGCCAGGTGGAAGAGTCTGCGTGGCTGCCCGCCGAGGGAGTCCTCTGCTGCCCGCACGGCAGCGAGCAGCGGGCCGGCATCCGATGGGTCGGATGCGGCGAACGACAGCGAGTCCGCGAAGGATTCCCACACCGGCCCGGACGGCTCGCAGCGTCCGAAAGTGGCGACCGCATCGTGCGCGTGTTTGCGGAACGCGTCGTCGTTCATCGCGGAGTGAGCCCGACCCGAGCCCACGATGCGGTAGCCGTCCGGCAGGAGACCTGCCCAGGCTAGGTGGAACAGTCCGGGCAGCAGTTTGCGCTTGGCGAGGTCGCCGGTGGCGCCGAAGAGCACGATCACATGGTCGTCCGGGCGTGTCACGATCGACTCCTTTTCTCGGCGTGTCCGCCGAACTCGCTGCGCATGGCGGACAGGAGCTTGTCGGCGAACTCGCTTAAGCCTCGGGATTGAAACCTCTCGGTGAGCGCCGTGGTGATCACTGCGGCAGGTACGCCTTCATCGACCGCCGCCAATACGGTCCATCGCCCTTCGCCGGAGTCCGAGACGCGTCCGGTGAATTCCTCCAGCTTCGGTGACCGGGCAAGTGCGTCAGCGGTCAGGTCGACGAGCCAGGAGCCCACGACCGAGCCGCGGCGCCATACTTCGGCTACTTGGCCGACATCGATCTCGTACCGGTAGAACTCCGGCTCGCGCAGCGGGGCGGTCTCGGCGTCGGCGGTCTGCTTGCGACGTCCGGCGTCCGCGTGCTCGATGATGCTGAGACCCTCGGCGATCGCTCCCATCATCCCGTACTCGACCCCATTGTGGACCATCTTCACGAAGTGCCCGGCTCCACTCGGACCGCAGTGCAGATAGCCCTCCGGCGCTGTCCCCTTAGCCCGCCTGCTCGGTGTCGGCTCGGCAGCGTCGGAGCCGGGCGCGATGGTCCGGAAGATGGGGTCCAGTCGGGCGACGGGTTCGGTCTCGCCGCCGATCATGAGGCAGTAGCCGCGTTCCAGTCCCCAGACACCACCCGAGGTACCGCAATCCAGGTAATGAATGCGGCGAGGACCAAGCTGCGCTGCCCGGATGATGTCGTCGCGGTAGTAGGAGTTGCCGCCGTCGATGACTGTGTCGTCCGGGTCGAGGAGCTCGGTCAGCTGGTCGAGGGTGGACTGTACGACGGCGGCCGGCAGCATGAGCCAGACCGCCCGTGGCCGCTCCAGCTTCGCCACCAGGTCGCCGAGCGATCCGGCGGCCACAGCGCCCTCGTCTTCCAGCTCCTTTACCGCGTTTTCGTTGAGGTCATAAACCACGCAGCGGTGGTCGGCGCGCAGCAGCCGGCGCGCGAGGTTCGCGCCCATCCGGCCGAGTCCGATCATGCCGAGCTGCGTGGGGCTGTCGGTTGCCATGGCTGCTCTCCTGGGTACGTGCCCTAGCGTTTCAGGGCCCGGTAACGGCGGATGAGGGCGTTGGTCGACGAGTCGTGGGCGAGTTCCGGTTCGGCGTCGGAGATGAGTTCGGGGATGATCCGTGCCGCGAGCACCTTGCCGAGCTCCACCCCCACTGGTCGAAGCCGAGCAGATGAGGTGTCAGAACCTCGCCGAGCAGCACATTGGTGGGGCGGTTTCCTTCCGTCACCCGGTGCGGAACGACCTCGGGTGGGGTGACCTCAGGCCGGATTTCCTGCTCGGCCTTGCCGAAGGCGAGCGCCTCGGCTTGTGGGAAGATGTTGGACGTCTTCTCCCAGCCGGTGCACAACTCGGCGCCCCGCGCACCGATGCCCCGGGCGAACCAGTCGGGCAGGCTATCCGGAATGTGGAAGTCGTCATCCAGCGGGATTCCGAGGACGCGCTTGGTAGCTCTGACCCCCTCCGGCCCGAACGGCGCTCCGTGTGCTTTCGGTGAGTCCTCGACCGGCGAACCATAGCCGATGTGACCGTGTACCAGAACCAGTGTGGGACGCCCGGCCCCGGCCTGGAAGGTGCGGAAAGCTCGGCTGATCTGATCGAGGCCGTTGGCATCGGCGATGGTGGCCACGTTCCAGCCGTAGGCCAGAAAGCGAGCGGCGACGTCTTCGGTGAAGGTGATGTCGGTGTGGCTCTCGATGGTGACTCGGTTGGAGTCGTAAATCCAGCACAGGTCGGACAGCTGCAAGTGCCCAGACAGCGAAGCCGCCTCGGAGGAGATGCCCTCCATCATGCAGTCGTCCCCGGCGAGCGCGTACACGGCGAAGTCGAAAAGCATGAAGTCTTCGCGGTTGAATCTCGCCGCCAGCCACTGGTCCAGGTCGGTCATCGCTACGCCCCCTGCGTGCTTGCGATGGAGGTATACGCTCGCACTGCGCCGACGAGCCTGGCCAAGAAATGCAAGAGCGAAGCCACAACCAAGCGATGAGGCGGGTCAGGGTCACCGGTTCGGAATGAACCGCCTTGGCAGGCCAGATGCTTGGATGCTTGGATGCTTGGCCGAGCGTGGGCCCTCTCTCGAACGAGCGTAGGTCTGCCAGCACCCACGCTCAACTTTTCAGCTATATGTTCAAATCACCCGGCGGGTTGTGGCTTTCGCCCCTTTTAATCAATTGCGAAACCATCAATCGTGGTAGTGAACCGCGTTCCGGCCGGAGCGAATCGCCGCGGGCGCCGATTCTACATTGGCGGTCACCCGTGCGGCCTCGGACGGGCGGGGTCGGGGTCACCTGGTTGACCGGTCTACGGCCGCTGCGGGGTGGGAAGCGCGGACGGAAGGAGTCGGGTCCATGCGGGTCGTTCTGGACTTGAACCGATGCCATGACACGTACAGCGTGCTCAGCTCTCCGACGACACCACCGTCGAGGCCGACGTTGTACTGGCCGCGCTGGGGTCGGGCCACGACGTGGAATGGCTGGAGGGCTCCGGGCTGGCGGCGGCGCCGATCTTCCTGGTCTACGGCGCGGCGAACCGCGACCCGCAACGGTTCACCAACCCCGATGAGGTTGACCTCGAACGCCCCGACTCAAGACTGGAGGTTCAGTCCGCGGTCGGCGAGTTCGTCCGCCGAAACCCGCGACTCCTCGAGGACCCACCGCCGTACAGCCACAACCAGATCTTCCGCGGCCCGCGCCACGTCCTGGTCTACATCGACGGAATCCGCGACTGACCCAACTTGCGTAAAAGGGCGGAGTCAAGGCCACTCGCCCCATCGCGGCTGCGGCGATGAGCGGATTGAGCAGGACGAGCGCCGCAAGCGGAGGGGCGGCGACGTCGTAGCCGAATGCCCAGACCAAGTTGCCGCGAATCGTACGAAGGGTGCTGCGAGCAAGCTTGATCGAATCCGGTACGACGGAGAGGCCCTAATTAGCGGACCAAGACGATGTCGGCGGCGGCTTCCGCGCGGATGCAGTGGGTGGCGTAGCAGCGGTCGTCGATGGGTGAGTTCAGGTCGCTGCTTCGGGCGGATCCGGACGCCGGCCTCAATAAGCAATCTCCGGTCATCACGCTCCAGCGAACAGGCGACGGTGAGGACGAGGTCGGCGTCATCGGCACCTGGACTCGGGGTACTGCTCGTAGGCCCTGCGGATGGGCTTCTGCGGCGACAACCCCCACGAGCGCAGGTACTTGCCGACCGTGGTCGCCTCAACACGATGCCGTGCCGCACCTGGATCAGCTGGGCCACCGTCTTGGGGGCCCACCACCAGGCCGGTCAGCCCGAACGCCGCTGGGCTGTGTTCGGCTACCGCGTGTCGCAGCTTGCGCTGCCGCGCTATCCGTGCAGATGCCATCCGTGCAGACTTCGTCGGCCGTGGCGTCGGCGAATTGGGTCGTCTGCCTGGTGTAAGCTGATCAGTTCGGGAGCAGCACAAATGCACCAGCGCGCATCGCTCGCGCGCGATCTTGCATCTTGGGACATGCCTGACATGGGACTGGTCCGAGCTGTATACGTATCGGGAGACACAGCTCCGTCAGCTGAGCCTGACGGGTGTCTTCCTCGGGAGTTTCAATGATCGTGTCAAGCCCCTTGGGCCTGGATTGGTGGTGTGATCTGGAATGTGCGGCCGTCGATCAGGCCTGCCAGCGCGATCAGCGCCTGGGTGTGCAGCTTCCCTTCGCCGCGTTTGTGCAGGGGGAAGGCGCGAGAGGGGGCACGGGGGTCGGTCTTCTCGCTGATGATGCCGACGCTTTCAACCGGGGCAGCCGCTGGCAACCGGCGCCGCATGACGGCGGCACCTCTTCTATCGGACGCCGCTTCCGCAACTCGCCATGATGGGCATAGATAGCGCAGATCATCTGGTGAACCGTCGCTCTGGCGACGCACAGCGACGGTGCGGGTTGCCGCAGCGCCAACTTCGCGTGTCCGCTGCCCACCCCCCTTGACTTCATCGTCATTTCTGACAAAGACTCGACTATGCAGGCGGTCGCAAGGGTCGATCGCCCAACTCGACCAAAGCAACGGCCATGAACGCGAGTGCTCATGGACGTGTGGATGCCGGGCGGCATAGTGGATCAGCGGGGGTCTCGTTTCGGCAACCGAAGCGCGGCGGTTACATGGCTTGCCGGGCCCGGGACCAACCGGACCGCCGATCGGCACAGCGAACCCGGCGATTGCGCCGCGCACACGCTGCGGGCGGCGGACACCCTGTCTTTGCGCGCGAAAATTCACAACCGCGCCTAATCAACTGCTGGCTCATACCGCCAGAAGGAGGTATTCATCGTGCACGACGCGGCCGTGGCGACAGTCCGCGTGGCCCTCCAAACCACGGACGACCTCACCCGTGTCAGCCTGGCCAGCTGCATAAACCAGGACCAGCGATTCTCGCTGACCGAAACGGCCGACGCCGACGTCGTCGTTATAGTCCAGGAAACCACCGGCTCGCACACAATGGACATTTTGCGCAGTTTGTCCTCCGGAGCGGCCAAGCGCGTTGTGCTCATCGTGGACGGCGACTGGCGGCCCTACATCTCCACCGCCGTGCAGTACGGCGTCCGCGCCATACTCTGGCGCGCCCGCTTCTCCCCCAGTTCCTTCCTCCACGCCATCCACGCAGTCAGCAACGGCGGCGGAGTCCTCCCTCCATCATTGCAAGGCACGCTTTTGGACGAACTCCAGCGCGTCCAACGCGACATCCTCGCCCCCCGCGACCTGACCACGTACGGACTCACCAGCCGTGAGGTCGACGTTCTCCAGCTGATCGCCGAGGGCTTCGACCTCAAAGAGATCGCACAGAAACTGGCCTATTCCGAACGCACCATCAAGAACATCCTCTACCAGGTCATGGCGCGTTACGGGCTGCGCAACCGCGCACACGCCGTTTCCTTCGCGATTCGCTCGGGGCTCATCTGAACACGCACCGCCCGATTCGCCGCAATCGGCCCGTCCCGAACCACGAAGCGGATGTCCAAAGCGGCTCTTGGTATTGATGTGTGGGTCGAGTTGACCAGGTAGAGGGGCACGTCGTTGCTGGGTCCAGGTTTCTGAGCTGAGGTCGAGCAGGTGCTGGTCGCCGCTGTGCGGCTGCGACGTCGGGATCGACGACCGGTGCCGGGTGCGCTCGCGGCGATGCCCGCGCTATGAAGCGGGCCGGGGGCGACTGCGGTGGCGCACTCTGGACCTGGGAACTGTGCGGGCCTTTGTAGACAGCGCATCCCGGGTTACTCGGGACGAGCCTGGAAACAGCCGCTACAATGGCGTCAGGCCAGGAACCTGTCCAGGGTGACGGGCAGGTCCCGGACCCGCATTCCGGTTGCGTGGTGGGCCGCATTGGCTATCGCCGCCGCCGTGCCCACGATGCCGACCTCGCCGATCCCCTTTGCACCCAACGGATTCACGTACGGGTCGTGCTCGTCGATCCAGTCCGCCTCGATGCTGCCGATGTCGGCGTTGGCCGGTATGTGGTATCCGGCGAAGTCGTGGTTGACCACGTGGCCGAACCGGGGGTCTACGGCGCTGTGCTCGTGCAGCGCCATGGACAGCCCCATGGTCATCCCGCCGATCAGCTGCGACCGCCCGGTCTTGGCGTTGATCATCCGGCCGACCGCGAAGATCCCCAGCAAGCGCGGCACCCGCACCTCCCCGGTGCTGGTATGCACCCGGACCTCGGCGAACTGCGCGCCGAAGCTGTGCATAGACATCTGCCCGGCGTACGGGTTGTCCGGGATCGCCCCGGTGACCTCGACGCCCTCATCGGGGATCGGGCTGCTGTTGGGCAGCTCCGCGCGCAGTCGGCGGGCCGCGTCCACGATCGCCGAGCCCCAGCACAGGATCCCGGTCGAACCGCCAGCACCGGAGGCGTACGGCAGATCGGTGTCGCCGATGCTCAGCACTACCTCGGACATATCGACGCCCAGCGCGTCCGCCGCTATCTGGGTGAGCGCGGTCCACGCCCCGGTGCCGATGTCGGCGGCCCCGATGAGGACCCGGTACCGGCCGTCCGGTCTGGCCTGGATGGTGGCCCGCGAGCCCGGCATGCTGAACACCGGATACGTCGAGGCGGCCACCCCGGTGCCGACCAGCCAGGGCCCGTCGCGGTGCGCGCGCGGCGCCGGGTCACGCTCCGCCCAACCGAACCGCTGGGCGCCCTCGCGCAGGCAGGCGACCAGGTTCCGGCTGGAGAACGGCCGCCCCGTCTCGGGGTCGGTCTCCGGGTCGTTGCGGATGCGGAACTCTACTGGGTCCAGGCCGCAGGCGATCGCCATCTCGTCCATCGCGACCTCCAGGCCGAACATGCCCGGGGCTTCGCCGGGCGCGCGCATCCACGAGGGCACCGGGACGTCGAGTTCGACGAGCCGGTGCGTGGTGCGGCGGTTCGGCGCGGCGTACATGACGCGGGTTGGCACGGCGGTCTGCTCGGCGAACTCCTTGATCCGGGAGGTCTGCTCGACCACGTCGTGGCTGATCGCGGTCAGCCGGCCGGAGGCATCGCTGCCCATGCGGATCCGCTGGATGGTGCCGGTGCGGTAGCCGACCACCGAGAACATCTGCTGCCGGGTCAGCACGAGCTTCGCCGGGCGCGGAGCGACGAGTTGCGCGGCCATCGCGGCCAGAACCACGTGCGCGTGCGGCAGCCCCTTCGAACCGAAGCCGCCGCCGGTGTGCGGGCAAACCACGTGGATCCGTTGCGGGTCCATGCCGAACAGTGCCGCGATGGAGTCGCGCACCCAGTGCACACCCTGCGTGGAGTCGTAGAGGGTGAGCTCATTGTCGGTCCAGATCGCGATGGTGGCGTGCGGCTCCAGCGGGTTGTTGTGCTCCTGCGGCGTGGTGTAGGTGGCGTCGACGACCACTGCCGCCGAGGCGAGGGCGCCGTCCACGTCACCATCGGTGGTGTCGGTCTGGAAGCCGCCGTTGACCTCGTCAGGTTTAACCAGGTCGGCTCGGGCTGCGTGGAATGAGACGTCGTGCTCACGCGGTTCGTAACTCGGCCGCACCAGGCTCGCCGCGCACCGGGCGGCTTCCGTGGTCTCGGCCAGCACGCCGCCGATGAACTGCCCGCGGAAAGCCACCTCGGGCGACTGCAGGATCGCCAGCTCGGCGTCCTGCGCCGAGGCTAGCCGCGGCGCGTTCTCGTGGGTCAGCACGTCCACCACGCCCTGTTCGGCCATCGCCTCCGTGGTGTCGATGCCGGTGATGCGGCCAAGCGCGATTTGGGACTGCAGCGGGAAAACGTACACCGGCTGGTGGACCGGGTGCTCGGCGGCGTACAGAGCTGCGCCCCGGACCTTCTCGTCGCCGTCGATGCGGTCGATCGGCGCGCCGATCAAGGGGGTCGTGACTGTCATCGCCGTACCTCCAGGAGCTCGGCGAGGATTCCGAGGATCATGTTGTGCGCCAACGGGATCTTGAAGTCGTTGCCGGGAAGCGGGCTGGAGTCGGCAAGCTCCGCAGCGGCTGCCTCGCGGAACTTCTCCTCCGTCGCGGCGGCGCCGCGCAGCACGGCCTCGGCCCGCGTCGCCCGCCACGGCTTGTGCGCGACACCTCCCAACGCCAGCCGAACGTCGTGCACCTCGCCGTCTACGACTTCCAGCGCAGCGGCCACCGATACCAGCGCGAACGCGTAGGAAGCGCGGTCGCGCGCCTTGCGGTACTGGGAGTTCGCCGCGAAGTCCAGCGACGGGATGTCGATCGAGGTGATCAGCTCACCGTGGTCCAGGACCGTGTCCCGCTCAGGCTCGTCCCCGGGCAGCCGATGCAGCCCGACCAGCGGAATCGCCCGCTGCCCGTGCGGCCCCTCAGTGTTGACCACCGCATCGAGCGCGACCATCGCCACCGCCATGTCGGACGGGTGCGTGGCGGCGCACGAGTCGGAGACGCCGAGGATCGCGTGCTCGCGGTGGAAGCCGTCACGCGCCGAGCAGCCCGTCCCAGGATCCCGCTTGTTGCAGGGCGTCGTGACGTCCTGGAAGTACGCGCATCTGGTGCGCTGCAACAGGTTTCCGCCAGCCGTCGCGAGGTTGCGCAGCTGGCCGGAGGCGCCCGCCAGCACCGCCTGCGACAACATCGGGAAGCGCTCGCGGATCACCGGATCGGCCGCCAGGGTGCTGTTGGTGACCGCAGCGCCGATGCGCACGAACTCGGGGTGCTGCTCGACCCGGTCGGAGGTCAGCTGCCGGACGTCGACCACCACGTCCGGCTGCTCGACCTCCAGCTTCATCAGATCGACCAAGTTCGTGCCGCCCGCCAGGAACACCGCGTTGGGCGTTGCGGCGAGGGTGCTCACCGCGGTACCGACGTCGGGGGCGAGGTGGTAGCGGAACGGCTTCATCGCTGCGCTACCTCCGCGATGGCGGGGACGATGTTGGCGTACGCGCCGCAGCGGCAGAGGTTACCGCTCATCCGCTCGCGAATCTCGTCGTCAAGCCCGGCACCGTCCGCGGTGACCGCGCTCGGCTCACCGTCGCGCATCTCGCACAGCACGCCGACGGCCGACACCACCTGGCCGGGCGTGCAATATCCACATTGGAGCGCGTCGTGCTCGATGAACGCACGCTGCACAGGGTGCAGACCCGCGCCGGCCAGGCCGTCCGCGGTGCGCAACTCCGCGCCGTCGAAGGCGACCGCCAGCATCAGGCAGCTGTTGACCCTCCGGTCCCCCAGCAGCAGGGTGCACGCGCCACACTGGCCGTGGTCGCAGCCCTTCTTCGGGCTCGTGATCCCCAACCGCTCCCGCAGGGCGTCGAGCACGGTCGTCCGCGTGTCGACGGTGAGGCGGTGCTCGATCCCGTCCACGACGAGGGTGATTTCGGCTTCCACGGTGCCCTCCCCTCCAACCTGTTACCAGGCTTACCCGGGAGGCTGCCGCGTCACGCACGCCGCTTCAGAGCTCTTCCTCGCCCGCAGCCCACTCGTCGGTGGTCTCGTCGAGGTCGTCGATGCCCGTTCGTCGGGCACCTCCTCGGCCAGGTGTTCGTCGAGCGACTCGCCCTCCCGTTCCGCCCGAGGGGTCGGGCGGCTGCGGGTCTCCGCGGACCAGTGCTCGGGCAGCTCGACTCCCCGTTCCACCGGGTCGCTGCCGAGTTGGTCCGCGTCGAGGCTCTCCGCGCCCTGCAACGTTGTCGGTTCGTGCTCCTCATCTCCGCGCTGCGGCTCCGACATGCTCGTCACCGCCCTTCCGGTTGACCCTGATTGCCGGGATGCGGAAAGTCGCTCCCGGATCGCGCATCCAGGCCTGCCCAGGGGTCGTCCTTCTGCGCCAGCCGCCGCGCCATGTTCGCCAGGCCGTAGGACTGTGGCGTCACGCGGCCGAGCTCGTCGAGGTCGAGCGGGGTCGCGGCGGGGGCTCCCGCGCGGGCGCGCAGCGAGTAGGGCGCGATCATCGTCTGGCCGTAGGCGTTGCGGTTGGTGTCCAGGAATATCCGGTCGCCACGCTTGTCCTTGCGCTGCTCGACGGTGAGCCGGTCCGGCTCACCGCGCGCCATTGCCTCGGCGAGCTCCCGGATGGCCGCCCGGACCTCGTCGAATCCTCGTTCGCCGCGCAGCGGGGCGGCGACGTGGAATCCCTTGCCGCCGGTTGCCTGTACGTGCGGCGACAGCCCGGCTCCCCGGAACCGCTCGCACACCAATCGCACCACGTCGCGGAGTTCGGCCAGGTCCGCTGGCTCCGGCGGGTCTAGGTCCAGCACCGCGAGGATCGGCCGGTCCAGATCATCCACCGTGGACATGCCGACGTGGAACTCCAGGCACGCCAGGTTTGCCAGGTACAGCAGCGTCGCCGCGTCGTCGACGACGGCGTGATGCACCACGCCCTGGCCGCCTCGCTGCGGTACGGAGGCCACGCGCACCCATTCCGGGAAGTGATTCGACGCCTCCTTCTGGAAGAACCCGCCGGATCCGATGCCGTCCGGAAAGCGGCGCAGCGTCAGCGGTTTGTCGCGCGTGTGCGCGACCATCACCGCCGACACCGACCGGAAGTACTCGACCACGTCCTGCTTCCGGTAGCCGTCATCGGGGTAGAGGACCTTCTCCGGGTTGGACAACCCGATCCGCCGCCCCTCGACCTCGAGCTGCGTGGCCACGAGCGATCACCGCAACTCGTCGTTGGTCTGACGGGTCAGCACGGGCTGCGTGCTCACCGGGTTGCGCCGCCGGTCGGTGCCTTCGTCGTCCACCTTCACCAGCAACCACTGCTCGCGACCGCGGAAGTCGGTGCGGGACATGGCGAAAGCTTCGCGCAGCTCCTCGCCCTCCAGCCAGACCTCGACGTGCCCGGCGGAACGCCCGTCTGCCACCTCGACCGGCTCGCCGCCCCGCTCGGTGTCGTTGCTGTACGTCGCCGTGTCCCAGACGACGACCGTGCCCGTGCCGTAGCCCTCCGGGATCTCGCCCTCGAACTCCACGTCGAGCGGGTGGTCCTCGGCCGGGGTGGCCAGCCGCTTCTCGCGCGGGTCCAGCGACGGCCCCTTGGGCACCGCCCACGACTTGAGCACGCCCTCTACCTCCAGCCGGAAGTCGTAGTACAGGCTCGACGCGTCGTGCTTCTGCACCACGATCCGGGGCTCGTCGCCCGCCTCGCCGCCGGAAGGTTCCCCAGAGCGGTCGAGATCGCGTTTGCGGTGGTAGGTGTACAGCTTCTTCCCAGACATGCCCTCGACGTACCCGGCGCACGGCCGGGTTTAACCGGCACCCGGTCGATCAGGCAGCGGGCAAGCCAGCAGGAGGCGGGTGAGGCGAACACCGTTCGTGCCGCCTACCGACGCGAATAGTCCGGTCACTTCGAACCCCGAGACCGACCACCGCACTCACCGCGCTACCCGGAACGGGCTCGGAAAGCCCCGGGGCGCGCTCACGGGTCGTTCGGTGACGGGTGTGCCGTCAACGGAGTCCGGACAGCACGTTGCCGGCCTCGGCGACCAGGTTCGCCAGCGGCGCCGCGACCATGGTGGGCCGGTCGAAGTAGCCGATGGACTGCCCGCGGGGCTGTGCACCAGCCGTTCGACGCGATGGCGGTCGACGGCGCCGAGCAAATCGCGGACATGGACTTCCGGATAGGGCACAACGCGCCGTCCCAGAGAGCCGCGGACGCCGGATCGCCCGCGGGACCACCAGATCCAGCGCAACATCATCGCCGAACGCGTCCTCGGCCTGCCGAAATGACCACGCGGCGCACGGCGGCCGGCTTGGTGCCGCCTCGCGTGAATTGGGGTGGTCGCGTTGAGACGATTGGGTGAAATCTGGAACCAGGTGCAGCTGATTTTGGTCCCATGGGGCGAGAAACCGACAGGCGGTGCGGCCGGCCTCAGGGAGACCAACCATGCAGCAGCACGTGCACGCCGAGCTGATCGGCGGCCCCGAAGACGGCCGCTCGTTCATCATCCCCGCCCCGGAGGCGGACTCACCGATCGGGCAGTTCACCTTCCCGGCGCCCCGCGACGGCGAGGCGCCGTGTGCCCGTTACGACCGGCAAGACCGCCGCGCTGACGGCGTGTGGCGTTATCAGTACGCGGGCGAGCAAACCATGTTCCGCTGACGGGTTCAGCGCCCGGCGTGCACTGGCGCTGCACGGCACGGACGTGCTCAACCTGTGGCGCCCCGAGGAATTCGAGCACGGCACCACCTACATCACGGCCAACACCGGGACCCCGATCACCCACAGTGGACCCGTACCCGAGGTTCCGTGCTGATCCCCGCCCTCCCGCCGATCCTGGTGGTCAATGACTACATCGTGTCGTGGCTGCTCCCACTCGGCATCGGTGAGGCGCTCATCCGCCGCGCCACCGAGGGCGGCAGCTAACGCGTGCACATCTCCCGAGCCGGGACGCCCTGTGGATCCCGAGCATGGGTCTCTTCGACTGCGACTACGTCCGCGCCATCGCTGGCACCGGCGAAGAACACGCCTACCTGGCCCCGAAGACGTTCACCGCGAAGCCCCCCGCTCGGCCACTGCCAGGGTGTCACGGACCACGTCCGCATGACGGAAACCCCGGGAGCCTACCGCCACGTCCTGCTCCCCAGCGGCGCCAGCCGACCACAATGGCTTCCCCGCTGACCGCACGAGGCGGCGCTCGCGTTGCGCTGGGTGGAGCGAACGGACAGCTCGCCTCGATAGAAGCGGTGAACAGTCCGTTCGCTGCAACCCCGATCTGGCTGCGCGCACGATGGGTGCCCCTCACCCGGGCGACGGGGTGATGTGACAGGGTTCGGTTATGCGGATCGCTTCCTGGAACGTCAACTCCGTCGGCGCTCGGTTGCCCAAGCTGCTCGACTGGCTGGGCACGGCTGAGCCGGACGTGCTGTGCGTGCAGGAGCTCAAGTGCGCCGCTAACGCCTTCCCAATCGACGAGGTCAGCGAGCTCGGCTACGAGGTCGCCGCGCACGGCACCGGCCGCTGGAACGGCGTGGCCGTGCTGTCCCGGGTCGGCATCGACGAGGTGCGCCACGGTCTGCTCGACGAGCCGGGCTTCCAGGCCGACGGCGCGATGTTCGAGACCCAGGAGCCCCGGGCGATCGGCGCGACCTGTGGCGGCGTCCGGGTCTGGTCCGTGTACGTTCCCAACGGCCGCGAAGTCGGCCACCCGCACTTCGCCTACAAACTGCGGTGGCTCGACGCGCTGCGCGCCACCGCCATCGAGGAGATGGCCACCGCCCGGCCGTTCGCCGTGCTCGGCGACTTCAACATCGCCCCGACCGACGCCGACGTCTGGGACATCGCCGCCTTCGCCGACAGCACCCACGTCACGGATGACGAGCGCAAAGCGCTTGCCGCGCTTGCGGAAACCGGCCTCGCCGAGGTCTACCCGCGGGCGCTGAAGTACGACATCCCGTTCACCTACTGGGACTACCGGGCGCTGCGCTTCCCGAACAACCAGGGAATGCGCATCGACCTGGTCTACGGCAACGAGCAGTTCGCCAATGCGGTCATTGATTCCTACGTGGACCGCGAAGCACGCAAGGGCAAGGGCACCTCCGACCACGCCCCGGTGGTCGTCGACCTCGAACTGTCGTGATCGCCCCAAGCGCGATTCCTCGATCGTCCGGTCCGCACAAGCCTGGGCACGAGCTCTCCAACGGCCCGCTCAGCGGGGCAGCTCGACGCCGAATCCGCCGTCACCGGCTACGCGCTGGAGGCCGACGCCCGACGACGGCTTCGGCTTCGGCTTCGGCTTCGGCTTCGGCTTCGGCTTCGGCTTCGGCTTCGGCTTCGGCTTCGGCTTCGGCTTCGGCTTCGGCTTCGGCTTCGGCTCGT
>NZ_JBSFLZ010000088.1:0-6899 GCF_053599315.1 Saccharopolyspora sp. NPDC000995 | reverse complement strand
TCGGAAATATTCGATCAGCGGTTGTAGACGGCCACGTAGTCGACCAGCATCGGGTGGCCGGGTTCGGTGGCCGGGTTAGGGGTCGTCGTACCCGAGTCGCCGTTCGGGAATGCTCCTCCCATCGCCACGTTGAGCAGCAGGAAGTAGCCCTCGTGCGAGGTCATGTTCCGCCAGGCCGTCGGGCTGATCTGAGACTCGCTCACCGAGTGGAATTGCTGACCATCCACGTACCAGCGCAGTTTCTCGGTGGAACCGGTCCGGTCCCACTCGAAGCGGTAGGTGTGGAATTCTGCCTGGCAGGCCACGTCGGGGCAGGGGCGGCTGCCACCGAGACCGGTCATCTCGTTGCACGACCCGCCGGGGGCGACATCGCAGTGCAGGACGGCGTGCGTCTCGTTCTTGCCGTTGACGTTCTCCATGACGTCGAACTCGCCGATGCTGGGCCAGTTCTGGTAGTTGCCGCGGTACGGCGACCCCAGCGCCCAGAATGCCGGCCAGTAGCCGAGCGCCGCCTCTCCGGTGACGTTGGGCACCTGGAGGCGGGCCTCGATGCGGAGGACGCCGCCCTCTGCTGCTTTGAAGTCGGTCTGCTGCGTTTCGATCCGCGCGGAGGTCCAGTTCCCCGCAGCGTCGCGTAGCGGCTTGATCTTCAGGTTCCCGTCGCCGTCGTGGGCGAGGTTGGCCGGGTCGGAGGTGTAGGTCTGGATCTCCCCGGTGCCCCAGTTGGGTGGCCCGCCCGGGTAGGAAGTTCCCGTGTCGATGATCCACTCGGATGACAGCGGCGTGCCGGCGGCGCCGGTGAAGTCGTCGCTGAAGGTCAGCGTCCAGCCCGCCTCCGGCGGCGGCACGTCGGCCGAAGCGGAGGGGACGGAGAATCCGACGATGGCCAGCCCCGAGGAAAGGGCAGCGGCGATGCGCCGTCGTGTCAGCCTGGTTCTCAAGTGTTCCTCCCGACGGTGCTTTACCTTCCAGCAAGCCCCCCGAGCGACTGGTGGTCTCGATCACGGAATCCGCTACCATGAAAACGTTTCGGCCCGCAATGAACAACCGGCAAAGGCACCATTCCCCGCGAAGGACGGAGCAACACCTTCCCGGCGTTCCCAGATTCCCAGGTGCGCCAGAAACCGTCCGAAGCGTCGCACTTCCGGCGGTTCAGGGGTGGTCGGGTTCGAATTCGTCGAAGATCAGCCACGTGTGGCAGTTCCGGACGCCTGGCAGCGACTGGATGTGGTCGAAGACCAGGTTCCGCAGGGACAGGTTGTCCTCGGTGCGGACCAGGACCACGAAGTCGAAGTCCCCCGCCACCAGAGCCACGTGTTCGACGCCGGCGATCGCAGCCAGCCGCCGGGACACCTGGGGCCACGTGCCCTGCTCGATCGACAGGCCGATGAACGCCGCAGTGCCCCGGCCCGTCTTGCCCGGGTCAACCCGGGCGTGGAAGCCCGTGATCACGCCGCTGTCGACCAGCCGCTCCACCCGGCTGTGCGCGTTGGTGCGGGAGATGTTCACCTGCTCCGCCAGCGTGCGGATGGACATCCGCCCGTCGCGGCCGAGCTCCGCGACGATGCGCGCGTCGATCTCGTCCAGCGCCGGAGCCGATCGTCCGGCCCGGCCGCCACGCGAATCGATCCTGATGGACGTTTGGTCAGCCATGATGCTCCCTCGATGCCGTTCGTTCCGATTATCCCTGAAGGACTTGTATCACGTGACCAATCTGGCCGACTATCTCAAGCCAGTCGTCCTGAGGAGGTGTCGGTCGTGGAATGGCTTCCGTCGAGCAGCCCGGTGCGGCTGCTGGAGCAGCCCGATCCGAACTACGCGCTGCCAGAACCGTCCCGGCTGCTGGCCGCGTACCGGGCGATGGTGATCGGCCGCCGGTTCGACGCGCAGGCCACCACGCTCACCAAGCAGGGCCGGCTCGCGGTCTACCCGTCCTCGCGCGGCCAGGAGGCGTGCCAGGTCGGCGCGGCGCTGAGCATCGGCACCGATGATTGGCTGTTCCCGACCTACCGGGATTCGGTCTCGCTGGTGAGCCGGGGCATCGACCCGGTCGAGGTGCTGACGCTGCTGCGCGGGGACTGGCACTGCGGATATGACGTGCCGTCCGCCCGGACCGCGCCGCAGTGCACCCCGCTGGCCACCCAGACCCTGCACGCGGTCGGGCTGGCCCACGGCGAGTCCCGCAAGGGCAACGACACGGTGGCGATGGCGCTGCTCGGCGACGGCGCCACCAGCGAAGGCGATTTCCACGAGGCGCTCAACTTCGCCGCGGTGTTCCGCGTCCCGGTGGTCTTCTTCGTGCAGAACAACGGCTACGCCATCAGCGTCCCGCTCGCCAAGCAGTCCGCAGCACCTTCCCTGGCGCACAAGGGCATCGGCTACGGCATCCGCAGCGAGCAGGTCGACGGCAACGACGCCGCCGCAGTTCTGTCCGTTTTGGACAGTGCGGTGGCGCACGCCCGCGCTGGAAACGGGCCTTTCCTGGTCGAGGCGCACACGTACCGGATGGAGCCGCACACCAACGCCGACGACGCGGCGAGGTACCGATCGCCCGAGGAGGTCGAGCATTGGCAACAGCGGGATCCGATCAGCCTCCTGGAACGCCATCTGCGCGCAGGCAGCCACCTCGACGATGCGACCGCGGAGCGGATCGCCGGGGAAGCCGAGGAGTTCGCCGCGCGGGTGCGCACACGCATGCAGAAGGAACCGGCGGTCGATCCCGAGGACCTCTTCCGGCACGTCTACGCAGAACCTACCCCGCAGTTACTCGAGCAGCTCGCCCAGCTCCGGACCGAACAGGAGGCGCTGTAGTGGCACCGACCAGCATGGCGCAGGCGCTCAACGCCGCGTTGCGCGACGCCATCGCAGAGGACGAGCGGGTTGTGGTCTTCGGCGAGGACGTCGGGCGGCTCGGCGGCGTCTTCCGGATCACCGACGGCCTGCAGGCCGCGTTCGGTGAGGACCGCTGCTTCGACACGCCGCTGGCCGAAGCGGGCATCGCCGGGTTCGCGGTGGGCATGGCCATGGCCGGTTTCCGCCCAGTGGTGGAGATGCAGTTCGACGCGTTCGCCTTTCCCGCCTTCGAGCAGGTCGTCTCGCACATCGCGAAGATGCGCAACCGGACGCGGGGCGCGGTCGGCCTGCCGATCGTCATCCGGGTTCCGTTCGCGGGAGGCATCGGCGGCGTCGAGCACCACTGCGACTCCAGCGAGGCGTACTACGCGCACACCCCGGGGCTCAAGGTCGTCGCCCCGGCGACCGCCGCCGACGCCTACTCGATGCTGCGCGAAGCCATCGACGATCCCGACCCGGTGGTCTTCCTGGAAGCCAAGAAGCTCTACTGGTCCAAACAGGACATCGAGCTGCCGACGACCACCGAGCCTATCGGGCGGGCCGCGATCCGCCGGCCGGGCCGCGACGCCACGCTGATCGCCTACGGCCCCACCGTGCCACTGGCCGTGGCGGCCGCCGAGGCGGCCGAGGAGGAGGGGTGGGACGTCCAGGTCGTCGACGCGCGCAGCCTGATGCCGTTCGACGACGAGACGATCGCCGAAGCCGTGCGCGGCACCGGACGCTGCGTGGTAGTGCAGGAAGCGCCGGGATTCGCCGGAGTAGCAGCGGAAATCGCCGCGCGGGTGCAGGAGCGCTGCTTCCACTCGCTGGCCGCGCCGGTGCTGCGCGTCGCGGGCTTCGACGTGCCGTACCCGCCGCCGAAGCTGGAGCACGTGCACCTGCCGGGTGTCGATCGGGTGCTCGATGCGCTGGCCCGGCTGCAGTGGGACGACCAACCAGACACGAAGTGGCTCGACGGAGTCCAAAACCGGGAGGACGCCGCATGACCCGCTCCGCGGAGTTCGCGCTGCCTGACCTCGGCGAGGGCCTGACCGAGGCGGAAATCGTCCGCTGGCACGTCGAGGTCGGCGACCGGGTCGAAGCGGACCAGGTGGTCGTCGAGGTGGAGACCGCCAAAGCCGTCGTCGACGTGCCCTGCCCGCACGCGGGCGTGGTCGAGGCGCTGCACGGCGCGGCCGGTGACGTGCTGCCCGTGGGTGCGCCGCTGACCACGATCGCCTGCGAAGATTCGGCGTACGAGGAGCACCGGACCGAGGAGCGTGCCGGTTCGGGCAACGTGCTCATCGGCTACGGCACCTCCAGCGCGCCACCGCGCCGAAGCCGCCGCGCCCACCACGCGTCGCGCACGGCATCAGGTGCAGCGCACGATGGATCACGCACTGTGCATGGCTCTTCGGCTGTCGTTTCGCACCCGGCGACCAGTGTGCCTGAGGCCGTGTCGCTCAACGACGTGCGCACGGAGTCATGCGTGAACCTCACTGGAGCTCCGCGCGTGCTCTCGCCGATCGTGCGTCGGCTCGCCCGGCTGCGCGGCGTTAATCTGTCCAATGTGGTCGGAACCGGGCCGGGCGGCGTCATCCTGCGCCGCGACGTGGATTCCGCCGCGCAGCCCCAACCAGCCCAGCCGACGCAGCAGGAAGGCGAGCTCCGCACGCCGCTGCGCGGCCTGCGCGGGGCCGTCGCGGACAAGCTCGCCCGCAGCCGCCGGGAGATCCCGGACGCCAGCACCTGGGTGGATGTCGATGCGACCCGACTGCTTGAGGCCCGCGCGCTGCTCAAGCAGCGCAGCGGCATCGGCCTGCTGTCGCTGATTGCCCGCTTCTGCGTCGCGGGCCTGCAGCGGTTCCCGGAGCTCAACGCCTCGGTGGACAACGAACGCAACGAGATCGTCCAGTTCGGGCACATCAACCTCGGCTTCGCCGCGCAGACCCCACGCGGACTGATGGTCCCGGTGGTCCGAGACGCTCACCGGATGAGCACTGCACAGCTGTCCGAGGCGATCGCGCACCGCACCGGACTGGCCCGCGAGGGTGACCTCGAGCCCAAGCACCTCACCGGCGGAACGTTCACGCTCAACAACTACGGCGTGTTCGGCGTGGACGGCTCCACCCCGATCATCAACCACCCGGAGGCCGCGATCCTGGGCGTCGGCCGGATCAGCGACAAGCCGTGGGCCTTCCAGGGCGAGCTGGCCCTCCGCAAGGTGACCCAGCTGTCCCTGACCTTCGACCACCGGGTCTGCGACGGAGGCACGGCAGGAGGCTTCCTCCGCTACGTCGCCGACTGCGTCGAGAACCCGATCACGGCACTGTCCGACCTCTAGGGCGCCGGGCCCGTGAGCACTTTTGGCGCCCCTTAAAGGCCGTTTGGGAGCTTTCTGGCTGGAGGTTCCGGCAGCCCCAGCGGAAGCGATCTGGTTCCGCGTCGCCACCGGTGTGAAGGGAACGGACTGTTCACCTCGGTAGGCGGCACGAACGCGTTCACTTCAACCAGCACGTCGGCTGGGCACCAGGTCGTCAGCGCGGGAGGCCAGCTGCCCGGCCGTGTAGGCGATGTCGTCGACGTGGTTGCCGAGCCACTTGCAGCGGCGGTAGATGCCGCCGAGCTCCGGCCACCGCTTGCGGGCCGCCTGCCGCGACCGGCCGACGATCGCGCTCAGGTCCGCGAGGCTCGCCCCCAGCCACACCGTCTCCTCCGCGGCCGAGGCGGTCTGTCGTCCTGTCCGTATCGCTGGGTTTCCAACTGCACGCCCACGAGGTGCTGGCCGGGCTGGCGGTGCTGCTGCTGTTAGGCGTCGGACTCGGCTCGCTGTCGTACGTGCTGGCGATCGTCTCGCACCCGGGCGGTGAGATGTTCTACGCGGTCACGCAACTCGCGCTGTTCCCGTTGATGCTGCTCTCCGGTGTGCTGCTGCCGATGGACTTCGGCCCGGCGTGGCTGCAGGTCGCCGCGCAGTTCAACCCGGTCTCGCACACCGCCGAAGCCGAGCGGGCGCTGTTGTCCGGCCAACTGCTGGACCCGTCGGTGCTGCACGGGATCATCGCGGCCTCAGCGATCGCAGCGGTCGGCCTCTGGTCGGGCAATCGTGCGAGGCGCGGCATCTGAGCCCTCCTCGCATAGGCTGGGGGCAGCGACCTTAGGAGGAGAAAACGTGTCGGTCACCGGTGAGCAAGCCGCGGATGCCCGCGTTCCCCTGCGCGATCAGGTGCGCGGGGAGTTACAGGCCCGCATCTCCGACGGCCGGCTGCGCCCCGGTGACCGGATTTTCGAGCAGGACCTCGCCGCCGAACTCGGGATCTCCCGGGTTCCGGTGCGCGAAGCCATCCGGATGCTGCAGAGCGAGGGCTTCGTCGACGTGCTGCCGCGCCGACGTGGTGTGTTCGTCCGCGGGCTGGACCACCAGCAGGCCAAGGAGCTGTTCGAGGTGCGCGAGGCCCTCGAGGTCTACGCCGCGCGCCTGGCCGCTGAGCGGGCCGAGCCTGCGGACGTGGCTCAGCTGGCCGATCTGGCCCGCCGGGCGCGGGAAGCGCACGAAGCCGGCGACATCGACACGATGTCCAGGTCCAACGCTTCCTTCCACGACAAGCTGGTCTCGCTCGCGGGCAACGATCTGATGGCGTCGATCCTGGAACCGCTGCACGGCCGGCTGGCGTGGTTGTTCCGGATGAACCTCGAACCCGAGCGGGTCTGCACGGAGCACGAGCAGCTCCAGTCCGCGATCGCCGCCGGTGACGCCGACCGGGCCGCCGCGGTCGCGCAGCAGCACGTCCTGTCCAGCCAGCGAATGGTCCTGGAAAGGATGCTGCCCTGACCGCTCGCTTTGCAGCGCCTTGATCGGCGCGCCACATTCGCGGAGATCAGTGCGCGAACGGCCCGCGTGGCGGCAAGCGATTTCCGCTCTGGAACGCGCAACCAGATTGGAGCCCGGCTGCGCGCTCCCGAACCCCGATGTCAGGCCTTGGGGACGTGCAGGATCAGGGCATCGCCCTGGCCTCCGCCGCCACACAGCGCCGCCGCACCGGTGCCACCACCACGACGCTTGAGCT
>NZ_JBSFLZ010000087.1:0-32265 GCF_053599315.1 Saccharopolyspora sp. NPDC000995 | reverse complement strand
TACCCGGCGCCGAAGCCATCCTCAAACTCCGCGCCCTGACCACCAACGGCGACTTCGACGACTACTGGACCTACCACCTGTCCCGAGAACAACACAGCAACCACCCCACCCACACCCTCCACACCGCCGCCTAAACCTCACTCCAAAAGAGCCACACCCATTTCAATTGGAAAGTGCGGATCCCGGTGCCCGGATCGGCACGTAGGACGCGTTCGGGAATGGGTTTTACCGGTTGACGAGGGCACCCGTTCGGCGGACGGCCGCCAGGTAGCAGAGCATGATCACGACCGGGACGGTGGCGACTGTTGCGGCGAACGGCAGGTTGTTGGCCGCGCCGATGTTGTCGTAAACGACGTTGCCAGCGTCTGGTTGATGCCACCGACGATCTTGACCGCGATGTAGTGGCCCAGCAACAACGACAACGTGACGATCGAACCCGCCACTACGGCCGGGAAGACCATCGGATAGCGGATGCACCGGCGGCTGACTCGCCGGAGACTGTGTCGGTGGGTGAGTTGGTCCGGAAGCGGATTCGGGTCGAGGGAATCGTGCAGGGCGTGGGTTTCCGCCCGTTCGTCTACTCGTTGGCGACCCGTCTGGGGTTGGCCGGGCATGTCGGCAACGACGTGCACGGCGTGTTCATCGAGGTGGAGGGCGGGGATTGGGTCGTCCAGCAGTTCCTGGGCAAGCTGGCGGAACAGGCTCCGCCGTTGGCGGCGGTAGTCCGGATCTCCACCACCGATGCCGAGGCGGTGGCCGAAGAGGGATTTCGCGTCGTCGACAGCGATGCTGCCGGACCGCGGGCGACCCTGGTCTCCAGCGACACCGCTACCTGCGCCGACTGCTCGGATGAAATCGCCGACCCCGGTGATCGGCGATTCGGATATCCGTTCACCAACTGCACCAACTGCGGGCCCCGCTTCACCATCGTCCGGGATGTGCCGTACGACCGGCCGAACACGACGATGTCGGGATTCGCCTTGTGCCCCGAGTGCGAAGCCGAGTATCGCGATCCGGCGAACCGCCGCTTCCACGCCCAGCCGGTGTGCTGCCCCGACTGCGGTCCGCGGCTGCGGCTGACCGATCGCGATGGCGCCGCCCGCCGAGGCGATCCCCTGGCGGAAGCGGTGGCGGCCCTGGCGCGCGGCGAAGTGCTGGCCGTGAAGGGACTCGGCGGCTACCACGTGGCGGTGGACGCCACCGATGACGATGCCGCGGCCACGTTGCGCAAGCGGAAGCGCCGCGAGGACAAGCCATTCGCGATCATGGTGGCCTCGGTGGAGCAGGCACGATCGCTGTGCGCGATCGATGACGCCGAAGAAGCGCTGCTCACTTCGCGTCGCCGGCCGATCGTGCTGCTCGACCGGTTGCCCGGCGCCGCGGTCGCACCGAGTGTCGCGCCCGGTACTCGTCAACTGGGCCTCATGCTGCCGTACACCCCGCTGCATCACCTGCTGCTCCGCGGGTTTCCGCGGCCGATCGTGCTCACCAGCGGGAACGTTTCCGACGAGCCGATCGCCTACCGCGACGACGACGCGCTGGAGCGCCTGGGCGAAATCGCCGATGGGTTCCTGATCCACGACCGGCCCATCCACATGCGCACCGATGATTCCGTGGTCCGCGTCGTCGGCGGGCGCGAGATGCCGATCCGGCGTTCTCGCGGCTACGTACCGGAACCGGTGATGTTGCCGTGGCCGTTCCCGCAGCCGGTGCTGGCCTGTGGGGCCGAGCTGAAGAACACCTTCGCGGTTGCCAAGGACGAGCACGTGTTCGTATCCCACCACATCGGTGATTTGGAGAACTACGAGACGCTGCGGTCCTTCACCGGCGGGATCGCACATTTCCGACGGCTCTTCGACGTCGAACCGCGGGTCGTGGCCCACGACCTGCACCCCGAATACCTGTCGACGAAGTTCGCCGCGGAGCTCGACGGCGTCGAGCTGGTGGGCGTGCAGCACCACCACGCGCACATCGCGTCATGCCTGGCGGACAACGGCGAAACCGGCCCGGTGATCGGGGTGGCGTTCGACGGGACCGGGTACGGCGCCGACGGCACGATCTGGGGAGGGGAATTCCTGGTCGCCGACCTGGTCGGCTTCCGGCGGCTGGGACACCTGGACCCGGTGCCGCTGCCGGGCGGGGCAACCGCGATCAAGCAACCGTGGCGGACCGCCGTCTCCTACCTTGCGGAGGACGATCACCTGTCCGCGGACCTCGATGTATTGCGGCGCAACCCGAATTGGACCGAAGTCGCCGCATTGCTGCGGCAGCGCCGGCACGCGCCGCCGACCTCCAGCGCCGGGCGGCTGTTCGACGCCGTGGCGGCGATCCTCGGGGTGCGGGACGCGATCAACTACGAAGGCCAAGCCGCCATCGAGCTCGAACAACTGGCCGACACCGCCGAAACCGGCGGTTGCCCGGTGTCGATCAGCGGCGGGCCCGTGCTACGGGTCCGCGGCGCGGACCTGGTGCGTTCGGTTGTGGCCGACCTCCGGGCCGCGACCCCGCTACCGGTGGTCGCCGCACGATTTCACAACGGACTCGCAGCGGCGGTGGTGGATGTCTGCGATCGGCTGCGTGAGTCCACCGGGATCGCCGCGGTGGCGCTCTCGGGCGGCGTCTTCCAGAACGCACTGCTGTTGCTGCGCGTCACGACGATGCTGCACCGACGCGGGTTCCGCACCCTGCTGCATTCGCAGGTCCCGGCCAATGATGGGGGGATCAGCCTGGGGCAGGCCGCCGTCGCCGGAGCGCTGTGCCGGGAGCGGCGTTAAGCGTGCACCTGTGCACCGAGCCAGTCGTACCACTCGGTGATGCCTTCGCCGGTGGTGACCGAGAGGCGCTGCACCCGGACACCGGGTTTGGCCATAGAAGCGGCGTCGATGAAGCCGGCCACGTCGAAGTCGACGTGGGGCAGCAGGTCGATCTTGTTCAGCAGCACCAGATCCGCCGCGCGGAACATGTGAGGGTACTTCAGCGGCTTGTCCGCGCCCTCGGTCACCGAGGCGAGGACGACTCGGGCGTGCTCGCCGAGGTCGAACAGCGCCGGGCACACCAGGTTCCCGACGTTCTCGACGAACACCACGCAGTGGTGCGGAGGGCGCAGCGCGCGCAGCCCGTCGGCCAGCATCGTCGCGTCCAGGTGGCAGCCCGTACCGGTGTTGATCTGCACCACCGGGCAGCCGCTGTCCCGCAGTCGAGCCGCGTCGAGTTCGGTTTCCTGGTCACCTTCGATGGCCGCGAGCGGCGCAGCGTCGAATTCGTGCGCGGTTCGGGCCAGCAGGCTCGTCTTGCCGGAGCCGGGGGAGCTCATCAGGTTGATCATGGCGATTCCCCTGGTCTGCAGCCAGTTCCGGTTCGCGTCGGCGAGGCCGTCGTTCTTGGCCAGCACCTGCTGCTCCAGGACGATGGTCTTCGATTCCTCGTCGGCGCATCCGCACGTACCGCACATCTATCCAACCTCCACTGCCTTGATCCGCAGTTCCGCTCCGGCGAGCACCGCGATGTCGACGCCGCCGCACGCGCAGCGCGTGATCAGCTCCTCCATGTCGATTTCCCGCCCACACGAACGGCATTCGCCGCGACCTGCCGGCTCGGTGATGTCCAACCGGGCCGATGCCAGTCGCGTGCCGTCCGCCACCAGTTCGAAGCAGAACCGGATCGCGTCGGGCACCACGCCGGAGAGCCGCCCGATCTCCAGGTGCACGCACTTGATGACCGGTTCCTCGATTGCGTCCAGCACGGCGTCCACCATGCTCTGGGTGATGCCGAGCTCGTGCACGGCTAGCAGATCCGCGGGAGCGGATCGCCCACCAGCAGATCGACGATGCGGGTGCCGCCGAATGTCGTGTTCAGCAGCACCAGCCCCGGCGGGTCGTCCGCGACGCGTCCGATGAGCGCGGCCTGTTCGCCCAGCGGATGCGCCCGCATCGCCTGCAGCGCTGCCTCGGTCCGAGCACCTGGGACGACTACGACGATGCGTCCCTCGCAAGCCACGTACAGCGGATCGATCCCCAGCAGCTCCGAGGCGCCCCGCACTTCGGTGCGCACGGGTACTTCCGCTTCGTCCACGACGACTGCTACTTGCGCGGCCCGGGCGATCTCGTTGAGGATCGTCGCAACACCGCCCCTCGTCGCATCGCGGAGCGCCCGGACGTCTGGAACCGCCGCGAGCAGGTCGGCGATGAGTTGGTGGACGGGTGCCGTATCGGAGACCACATCGGAGTCGATGTCGAGTTCGCCGCGGGCGAGCATGACCGTCACCCCGTGATCGCCGATCGGACCCGAGACCAGGACGGCATCACCCGGGCGGACCGTGTTGACGCCCAGCCGGTGGTCGGTTCGGAGGACCCCGACGCCCGAGGTGTTGATGTAGCAGCCGTCCGCCTTGCCCTTCTCCACGACCTTCGTGTCGCCGGTGACCACCCGCACCCCGGCCGCCTGCGCCGCGTTCGACATCGATTCGACGATGCGGGTCAGATCGGCGACCGGGAAGCCCTCCTCGATCAGGAAACCGGCGGACAGGTACTGCGGTGTCGCGCCCGAGACGGCGAGGTCGTTGACCGTGCCGTTGACCGCCAGGTCGCCGATGTTCCCGCCGGGGAAGAACAGCGGCGACACCACGAACGAATCCGTGGTGAAAGCCAGCCGGGTTCCGTCCACCGGCAGCACCGCACCGTCCTCCATGGGTTCCAGCAGTTCGTTGCGGAACGCCTCCAGGAACACGGCCTCGACGAGCGTCTGCGTCGCCTTCCCCCCGGAGCCGTGGGCGAGGGTGATCCGCTCTTGCTTCACCTTCGGCTTGCGGCGGCGGGCCTTCTCGATCCGGTCGAGCACTTGCTGTTCGGGGTCGACCTGCTCGTCGGTCGGCTCCGCTCTGGGTTCGGCGCTCATGTCCGGCTCGCCTCCCTGACGCGTTCCCGGCTGAACCGGCCGAAGTTGTAGTACGCGGCGCAGGCTCCTTCAGGTGAGACCATGCAGGTGCCGATCGGGGTTTCCGGCGTGCAGGCCGTGCCGAACACCTTGCACTCCCACGGTTTGAGGACGCCCTTGAGCACCTCGCCGCACTGGCATGCCTTGGGGTCGGCCACCCGAACCCCGGGCAGTTCGAAGCGCTGTTCGGCGTCGAACCGCGCGTACGCCTCGCGGAGCCGCAGCGCGGAGTGCGAGATGAAACCCAACCCGCGCCACTCGAAGTAGGGCCGCAGCTCCATGGTTTTGGCGATCGCTTCCAAGGCGGTCGTGTTGCCCTGCCACGGCACCACGCGGGCGTACTGGTTCTCGACCTCGCATCGGTTCTCCGCGAGCTGCTTGAGCAGCAGGTAGATCGACTGCATGATGTCCAGCGGTTCGAAGCCCGAGACAACCACGGGCTTGCCGTAGTCGCGGGCGATGAACTCATACGGCCGGCAGCCGATCACCGTCGACACGTGCCCCGGCCCGAGGAACCCGTCCAGGCGCAGGTCAGGGGAGTCCAGGATCGCCTTGATCGCCGGGATGATCGTCACGTGGTTGCCGAAGACGGAGAAGTTCTCCAGGCCCTCCTGCTCGGCGCGCAGCAGGGTCATCGCCGTCGACGGGGCAGTGGTCTCGAACCCGATCGCCATGAACACCACGTGCTGGTCCGGTTTCTGCCGGGCGAGCTTCAGCGAGTCCAGCGGCGAGTACACCATGCGGATATTGGTGTCCTCGGCGTTGGAGTCGAAGAAGTTCCCGTTGCCGCCCGGTACCCGCATCATGTCACCGAAGGACGTCATGACAACGTCCGGTTGTCGGGCGATGTGGATGGCGTCGTCGACCCGGCCCATCGGGATCACGCAGACCGGGCACCCGGGGCCGTGCACCAGGGTGACGTTCTCCGGCAGGTAGTCCTCGATGCCGTGCTTGTAGATCGTGTGGGTGTGGCCGCCGCAGACCTCCATGAACTTGTACTGCCGACCCGGCTCGCAGAGCGCGGCGATCTCGGCCGCCAGCGCTCGCGCCTTGTCCGCGTCCCGGTACTCGTCGACGAATCGCATCCGACCCCCTTTTTTTGTGCGGTGCTTGCCTTGCACAGCGGTGCGGGTAGCGGAACCTCAGGCGTCTTCTCGCTGTGGGATCCCCGACTCATGTATGTCCGATACACCACATCGGGGCTGTCCTCGCGAGAAGACCCCTGAGAACCCGCGGCGGTGCAAGTTGCATGCGTGGCCGAAAGCGGCTTACGCCGCTTGCCTGACGACAGGGTATCCTTCAAGCAGGCGTACATTCGCTGATCGCGGACCTCCACCTCCAGTCATTCGATGCGCGAGTCCTGGAGCGCATCGATCTCGTCGGTGTAGGTCTGCCCCAAGCCCTCCAGGAACTCCAGCACCGCAAGCGCTTCATCTTCGTCTATTGTGGACAGTGCGAAGCCGACGTGGATCAGGATCCACTCGCCCGGCTCAGGTGGTCTGCCGAGGAGGCTGACGTTGATGTTGCGGCGGACGCCGCTGACTTCGACCTTGGCCAGATCTGGGCGGTCCGGCAGGATCTCGAGGACTTCACCGGGGATCGCGAGGCACATCGGCCGCTCCTCCCGTCTCGTGCAGCGTCAGCAGGGTCATCTCCCACAGCGCGTGGTAGAGCGTGGTCTGCGCTTCCTGGATGCGGTGCACCGATGAGGACGGCACCACGAAGAGGTAGTCGATGTGCTCGGACTCGGCCATCCGGCCGCCCTTGTCGCCGGCGATCCCGATGGTGAGCAGTCCGCGTCGCGCCGCTTCTTCGAACGCCCGCAGCAGGTTCGGTGAGTTCCCGCTGGTGGATAGCCCCACCGCGATGTCGCCCCGGCGGCCGAACGCGCCGATCTGGCGGGCGAAAACCACGTCGAACCCGATGTCGTTGGACAGGGCGGTGACCACCGCGATGTCGCTGGTCAACCCGATCGCGGGCAGCGCAGGTGCGGTAGCGCCCGGGTTCAGGAAGAGGCTGGCGAGGTCTTGCGCGTCGGTGGAGCTGCCGCCGTTGCCGAAGGTGAGCAGCCGCCCGCCGCGGGCGAACCGCTTGGCCATCGCCGACGAGCACGCGACGATCTCGTCGCGGTACCCCTGCTTCACAGCCTCGCGCAACTGCATGATCTCGCGCGCCTTGTGCTGCGTGGACTGGCGCACTTCGGCGAGCACCGCATCGACGTCGCCGTCCGATGTTGACAGGAACGGGTACAGCGACTCGACAGCATCGGCACCTGAACTCAAGGCGGTCACTCCTCCACGATCGCGATCGACTCACCGGCATGGACCAGCACCGTGTCCCCGGGACGAGCCGGAACCAGGGCGACGCTGACCACTTCTTCACCCGAATCGGTGGCCACGACGGCGAGCTCGTCGTCCAGCAGCCGCAATACCCGGACTTCCGTTGCCTCGTCCGAACAGGTCACGCAGGAACCGCCGCGGCAGGTTTCCCCCGGATCTTCGGGTGTCATGCGCTCACCCCCTGCTGCAGCGCGCCCGGGTGTTCGAAGAACACGTGCACGAGCTCCCACAGCACGTGGTACATGGTCACGTGCGCCTCCTTGACGACCCGCGGATCGACCGCATCGGCGATCAGCACGTGGTCGAGGCCCACGCGGGCGATGCGCCCACCGTCGCCGCCCGCCAGTCCGACGGTCAACAGGCCTCGATCGCGCGCCACGGCCAGGCCGCGCAGGACGTTCCCGCAGTTGCCGTCGGTGGAGATGCCCAGCGCGATGTCCTCCGGGTCGGCCAGGTGCCGGACCTGGTGGGCGAACACCTCGTCCAGCCCTTCGCCGGTGGCCACCCCGGTCACCGTCGCGACGTCCGCGGTCAGCGAGATCGCCGGAAGCGCCTTCTTGCCCACGATCACCGGGTGGACGAACTCGACGGCCACGTGCTGGGCGTCCGTGCTCGGCCCACCGTTGCCGAACACGATGAGCTTGCCGCCCGCGTGGAACCGGGTGGCCATCGCATGGCAGGCGCGGGCGACGCGTTCGGCGTCTCCGACGAGCGTCTGCAGCGGCGGCACCCGTCGTTGGAAGATCTCCTCGACGGCACGAGCAGCTGCTTGTTCGGACCACGGCATCGGGGTCACATCCTCATTCGCGATCGTGCGGCGCACCAACGCTAAAGGCGGTCATGTGCGGCGCACAACTCGATCTGCTTGCCATGCAATCACATTCGAGCAGCTTTCAGGTACCTTGTTATCGCGGGAGCCTGCAGCGCGAGAACCACCGCCGCGACCGCGGCCAGCACGCCGAGAACCACGCAGACCGCCTTGCGCGGCGAGTGGATGTCATCCTTCATCAACGATTCCTCCCTCGAAAGCTCGATCAGCGGATAGAGCGTCCACAACGGACATCACAGCCTCGATGGCCAGTGCTCGTCCAGCCGGGCCAGCGCCACCGTTTCCACCGCAGCCAACCGAGGTGATCCGCTCGCACCGGTGTGCCACCGCGGGCTGAAGCTGCGCACCCGAGTGGGCGAATCCCGGCAGATCTGCGATCCCGATTGAACGGACTTCGCCGGCAGCACCGTCGCACAGCACAACCGCGGCGTCGCAATCCTCCAGCGAGCGCAGCAAATCCGGCCACCGGATGCCGAAGTTCGCGACACGCACGCCTGGTGGAAGGTCCAACCTGCGCAGGTCTTCGGTGATCCGATGCGCTCCGCCTCCACCGGAGCTGAAGATGTCGCCGACCCCCGCGACCAGGACCCGGCGCGCGCTTCCGCCGGGGAGCACTTCGAGTTCTTCGGGGGAGAAGAAGAACCGGTGGCCGAGTTGGCTCATCGGTCCCAGGTCCACCGCGGTGTCACCGAGCAGGGACACGATCACGTAGATCCGGCCGTCCGCACCGTGCTCGATGCCTTCGACCTCGGCGAGCCTTCCCGCGAGAACGATGTCCACGATGTCGGCGCGACGTGCCGGTCGCAGGCGCACCCGCATTCCGCTGGTCGGCACCGAATCCGCGCCCGGGCTCACGAAACGTCCGCTTCGGTGCGCGCCAGCAGTGCGCCGATCGTCTCGTCCCACGTGCCGAGGGCCCGAGCGCGCCGGTAGTCGTGCAGCCGCGAGAAGCTGTCCTCGGACATCCGCACCCATCGGGTTCCGCCGAGCGCCTCGTGCCACAGGCCCGCCGCCAAATCGAAGGTCGTGTCCTGGGACCAGTCGATCTGCGCGGTCCGCAAGCGCTCGTCCGGGCCGAGGTGGAAGATCGTGCCGCTGAACAGGAAATCCAGCGGCACGGCGGCATCGCGCACCGCGTGAAAGTACTTGGCGACCGCGAGTTCGACATCGTCGGTGCAGACGAGCTGCAACGGCATCACGACGTCGTCGTCGAACGGTCCGACGACGGTGGTCAGGCGCGCCCAGGGCAGCGGACGCATCGTCGTCGCCCACCGCTGGGGAACGCCGAAGATTTCCACGAGTTCGTCCTGCTGCGCGGCGCGGTATCGGCGGCGGGCCGGAGCGATGCGGATCGCCGTGGTGAGGTTGATGGACCGGACGGAGCCTCCTCCGACCCGACGCACGTGGAGCTCGAAGCTCAGCGCGGGCACGGCGGCCATCCGCACCGGTTCCGCGCCGGTGATGTCGAAGGCCAGCTCCGGCATGGCGCTGGGCAGGCCCGCGGTCATGCTGGCGTGAGGTTCGGCATCGACGGCAGGATGGGGTTGTGCCGCGCGGCGCCAATCCCGGTGGACCGGCGGGCCGTCGACGTCCCATCCGGGTGGTGTCCGGGCTGGCGTTGGTAGTGCCCGACCTGGTTGCCCTGCTCAACGCCCCGGACGTGCGCGGGAGTGTCGCGGTGCACTTGTGGCTTGCCGACCTTGATCATGTTTCCTCCTCAGGTTCTGCCCTGGTGCAGGTGCGCGAAGAATTCGGAGACTTGCCGCCATACCTCGTCGCCGCCGGTGAAACCACGCCAATGCGTGCGCAGGAGCGCAACCAGCCGGTAGCACTCGTCCAGCGGCAGCAGCCACGCTGTAGACCCACTGCGCAGCCGATCGATCAGCAGCGCCTCGACGTCACTTTCCAGCGCGGGCAGCTCGGGGTTCGCTTCGACCAACGACCGCCAGCTACCCGGATCGACGGAGGCGCGCATGGTGCCGACCGGGTTGGGGTAGAACGCGGTGACGCGATCGTTTTCGGCGTTGTGTACGAAGAACGCCAACCCGACTGGGATACCGAACTGGGCCCACGCCATGTCGTCGAGCACGAACTCGGGTAGCGGTCGCGGTCGTGAGCGGATGCGGCGGTAGTGCCCGCCCCCGGCGGCCTGGTGATCGAAAAGCACGCTGCACGCAGGACAGGTGCACGACACGGCACCGGTGGCGGTGTTAAGCAGGTGGCTGTGCTGATCGGACAGCTCGTCAGAGCAGAGATCGCAACGCTGCGCGGGCCCGGCCGTCGGCGTGGGCCTGCGGTGGGCGAGCTGCCGCAACGTCGAGGGCATCGTGCTCACCTCTCCCCGGCCAGTCCTCTGGTCGCGAACAGGTCCTCGACGGGAATGACGGTGGAAGGCTGCGGCGCGGCGGCGTCGATCTCCACCATTTCGAGTTCTGGTGCTGCGGCCATCACCGCCTCTTCCACGGAGGTGCGCATCCGCGCCGCAGTGGACTGGCAGCCGCGAACCACCACGCGGATTCGAGCAACGCCGTTGTGCACGTCGAGCAGCTCGAGGGAACCGGTTTCGAAAGCGCCCTCCACCTCGGCCAGCGCGGTGCCGATCCGGCCCTCGATGCCGACCGGATGCAGGTCGTGCACCAGCAACAGGTGCGAGATCAGTTCGTCGCGGGCGACGTCGGCGAGGACTTCGGGGTTCCCGGTCTGCTCGATGCGCAGCAGCAACCGCGCTAGGCATTCCCCGTACAGACCTACGACTGCCTGCACGGCCTCGATCGCATGCGCGCCCGCGACCGGTTCCACCCCGGAACCCAGGTCGGAGAGCAACGTCTCGGCGCGCACGATTTCGTCGCGGACCTGCTCGGCGTCCCAAGGCATGGTCAGGAGCCCGCGCCGAACATCGGCGAGTGCGTTCGTTCGAGAACACGACCGCCACCCAGGTACATGTGCACACCGCAAGGCAGGCACGGGTCGAAGCTGCGCACGGTCCGCATGATGTCGATGCCCTTGAAGTCGTCGCGCCCGTTCTCCTCGAAGATCGGTTGGCCCTGCACGGCGTCCTCGTACGGGCCGGGTGTGCCGTAGCTGTCGCGCGGGCTGGCGTTCCACGGCGTCGGCGGGTACGGGTGGTAGTTCGCGATTTTGCCGTCCCGGATCACCAAGTGGTGCGACAGCACACCGCGGACCGCTTCGTGGAAGCCGACGCCGATCGCCTCGTCGGGGACGTTGAAGTCCTCGAACACCTTGGTGTTGCCGGATCGCACTTCGGCCAGCGCGCGGTCCAGGAAGTACTGCGCCATCCCGGCGGCGTATGCGACGAAGTACATCCGCGCCCGGTTGCGCTCCAACGTGTTGGGGAACTGCGGCGGGCGCCATTCCAGCTGCATGTCCGGCAGCGACTGCCCCTTGGCCAGGTCGATCTGCACGCTATGCCCCGTGGAGCGCACGTAAGGCGTGTTGACGCGCCCGGCGAGCGCGGTGGCCCACAGCCTCGCGATCGGACCGCCGCCGGTATCCAGCGCGAGGTGGTCGCCGGAGCGCTCGTCGAACCAGCGCGGACTCATCACCCAGCTGTACTTCCCGCCGTCGAGATCGCGTTTCTGCGGCTGGGGGAGCGTGGTCTGGTTCCAGGGGTGGCGCTTGTCGACCGGGTTCCCCAGCGGGTCCCGGTCCACGAACGTCTGCTCGTTCGCCCAGTCCTCGTAGTATGAGCTGCCCAGCAGGATGCGCATGCCCAGGTTGATGTCGACCAGATCGGTGGTCAGCAGTTCGTTGTCGACCACGATTCCCGGGGTCACGAACATCGCGCGTCCCCACTCGGTCATGTTCCGGTAGTCGTAGTCGACGACGTCGGGATCCTGGAAGCACCCCCAACAGCCGAGCAAGGTGCGGCGCCGGCCGACCTCCTCATATCCGGGCAGGGCTTCGTAGAAGAAGTCGAACACGTCGTCGTTCATCGCGACCGCGCGCTTGATGAAGTCCAGCACCCGCACCAGCCGCACCTGGTAGTCGGTGAACAGTTGCGGGGTGGCGACTGTGCCGACCCCACCTGGGTAGAGCGTCGACGGGTGCACGTGCCGCCCTTCCATCAGGCAGCACATCTCGCGCGTCACGCGCGACATCTCCAGCGCGGCCTTGTAGGTCTCGCCTTCGAAGGGGTTGAAGGACCGCATGATGTCGGCGATCGTGCGGTGGCCGTGGACGTTCCCGCGCGGCGCATCGGTCTGCTCGGCCCGCTGGAGCAGCGACGGATTGGTCTCCGACACCATCTTCTCGCAGTAGTCGACGAAGACCATGTTGTCCTGGAAGATCGTGTGGTCGAACATGAACTCCGCCGCCTCGCCGAGGTTGATGATCCACTCACCCAGCGGTGGGGTCTTGACGCCGTAGGCCATGTTCTGCGCGTAGATCGAGCACACCGCGTGGTTGTCCCCGCAGATGCCGCAGATCCGGCTGGTGATGAAGTGGGCGTCGCGCGGGTCCTTGCCCTTCATGAACACGCTGTACCCGCGGAACAGCGATGAGGTGCTGCGGCACTCGACGACCTCGTTGTTGTCGAAGTCCACTTTGGTGTAGATGCCGAGATTGCCGATGATCCGGGTGATCGGATCGAACTCCACGTCGACCAGGTTCCGCTGTTGCGCGCTCATGCCGCTGCTACCTCCACCTCTGCTACCGCGGCTGGAAGCCGCTGGTCAGTTCGGCCCGGTTGTGCCGCCACTTCGGTTCTCGGTTCGCGCTGTGGTTGGTGATGCTCCGCAAGGTCCGGACCAGCGGGCCGTACGCCCGCAGCGCGCCCGACGAGAAACTGCCGCCGGGTGGCTCGTCCATGAACGGCATGAACTTGTCCGGGAATCCCGGCATCGTGCAGCCGATGCAGATTCCGCCCACGTTGGGGCAGCCGCCGATGCCGTCCATCCAGCCCCGTTTGGTGACGTTGCAGTTGACCACCGGCCCCCAGCAGCCGATTTTCACCTGGCACTTCGGCGAGTTGTAGTCGCGCGCGAAGTCGGCCTGCTCGTAGTAGCCAGCGCGGTCGCAGCCCTCGTGGACGGTCTTGCCGAACAGCCACGTCGGACGCAGTTGCTCGTCCAGCGGGATGGTCGGCGCCAGCCCTGCGGCCTGGTGCAGCAACCACAACAATGTCTCCATGAAGTTGTCCGGTTGCACTGGGCAGCCGGGCACGTTGACGATCGGCAGCCCGCCGGCGGAGCGGAAGTCCGCCCCGAGGTAGTCGGCCAGGCCCATGCACCCCGTCGGATTGCCGGCCATGGCGTGTATACCGCCGTAGGTCGCGCAGGTGCCCGCCGCCAGCACCGCCCACGCCTTGGGCGCGAGCCGGTCGAGCCAGTTGTTGAGGGTGCGCGGCTCCCCGGTCTCGGGGTCGTTTCCCATGGCCGTCCAGTAGCCGTCGCCGTTGATCCGCTCGTTGGGGATGGACCCCTCCACGACCAGGATGAACGGGCCAAGCTCGTCGCGATCGGCCTGGTGGAACGCGGCCATGAAGTCCGCACCCGTCTCGTAGGCGAGCACCTTGTTGTGCAGGTGCACCTTCGGTATTCCCGGGACCGAGCCCAGCACCACGTCCTCGATGCTGGGCAGCGTCGCGTTGGTCACCGACACTGTGTCGCCATCGCAGCTCATGCCCTCCGAGGTCCAGAGGATGTGGACCTCGTCGATGTTCGAGGGCGTCGACGTAGCACTCATATGCCACTCCGGATCTTCGGTTCTCGCCAACCACTTCACAACGTCGGCTCCCCCTGACGGCCGACCGTGGCGGCGAGGCCCGCCGCCACCGTAAGTCCATCTGCCCGGCGCAGCACCAGGATCATGCGCTAGCCGGTCGTTCGGGCTCGGGTATCGATCGCGTCGGCGACCAGGTTCCGCACGGTTGTCTCGGCGGATCCGACGGATTCGGCCACCCGTCGGGTGAGTCCCCAGCGGCACGAGCAGTCCGCGGGTTCGCACCCGACGACCAGGACGCGGCCCAGCGGTACGCCAAAGCCCTTGCAGCAGGCGAGGACCGCATCCGGGTTCATGCTGTGGCTGTCCACGCCGGCGGCGGGTTCGATCGCTGCCAGGTCCGGTTCGATGACCGAGACGGTTCCGGGTTCCTCGCCGCGTGCCACCGCGTCAACGAGGATCAGTTGGTCGTACCCGTTCATGAGTTCGTACGCCAGGTGCATGCCGCGGATTCCGAAATCCGCGACCCGAGTGCCCTCTGGTGGTTCGCAGGCCAGCCGGTCGGCGACCGCGACGCCGAATCCGTCATCGCCGAGGAACACGTTTCCCACGCCTGCGATCAGGATCCGCGGCCTCGTCATCGACGGCCGTCCGGGTAGCGCATGGTGCCGTGCAACCGGGAGAGCTGCTCCGCGGAGAGCCGCTCCGCGCGGTCGATGATCTCCGCGGCCTTGGGATCGGTTTCCCGGGCCTCGCGCTTCTCGTCGTCGGTGAGCGTCATCGTGCGCAGCGTGAGGATTTCGTCGATCTCCGTGGCATCGAAGAGATTTCCCGGGCTCTGCGGAGCGATCGCCGGGTAGTCGTAGAGGATGATCGGCGCCGACAGCACCACGTCTCGTCGCCCCTGCTCCCCGACGAGCACCGGCCAGGTGTGCTCGTTGCGGCACGCTTGCGCGGCCTCGCGAACGCCTTCGGGTGGATCCAGCAACGAGATGAAATGCCCACCGCGGACCGCAAGCACGGTGTGCGCCGAAACCAGCGAGCTTCGCAGCATGCCGTCGCGCGTCGCGTGCGAACTGGGGTTCCGCTGCGTCCGGTTCTCGACCACGACCGCCAGGCGTTGCAAGCCTCCCCCGATCGAGGTCGTGCGGATGCCGATCGTCCCGCGCAGGGGCAGCCAGCGTTCGCGCTCGTTCTCGCCGCCCGGCAGTTCGAACGGGATATCCGCTGCGACGTCGTGTCGATCGAGTTCGACCGTCGAAACGATCTCGCGCAGGCATCCTTCGTCCCAATCGGGTTCAGCCTTGCGAGTGCGCAATTGCAGGCAGCGCACCAGCACTTCGAGTTGCGCGCCAGGCTGCGCAACGAGCAAGCACTCCGTGCGGGCGAACGAGGGTTCGGATTCCTCGCCGCGCGGTGCCAGCACGCCGAACTGCCAGCGCATCCGGTTCTTCAACGCCGAAGCCCGGTACGGGTACAGCAGATATCCTTCGAACAGAACGGCGTCGGCCACCGCGCGTGCGTCGTCTAGGCTCACTGGTCCACTCCGTCGGTCGGGAATTCGGAACTGGACCGGAGTGTCAACCGAGATGGGCGGCGAAGCACCTCCGGAGCACTACGACCGCTTCATGAGTCCCATCGTCGCGCGCCTGCCGAGCTCGCCGTCGATCCAGTGCCACACGCCGTCGGGGTTGCCGTCGGCGATCGTTTCCGGCAGGAGGGCGGCGGGGACTCCTTGGTAGGCCACCGGGCGCAGGAACCGCTCGATCGCGCGCGCCCACCGAGGTGGTGCGGGATTCCGAGGTCGCTGGAAACGATCCACGGTGTACCATCGCGTGCCCCCCTGGACACCCGTCGGCCACGGGGCGTAAACATTCCGGGTGCCGTGCGCCTTGCCGGTCAGCTGGCCTTCCAGCACCTCGGCCACCGCCCGGCCTGCTCGGCCTCGCGGCAGCGGACCACCAGCGAGAACGCACCGAGAACTCCTTGCTGCAGCGCGACATCACGTTGTACGAGTTGGTCACCCGCGACCAGATCGAACGGTTGTCGGGCGGCTCGCTGGACCTCGGGCTCGCGCGTCCACCGATCGCGCGTACCGAGCTGGCGTCGCGCAAGTTCCGCGCGGAGCCCCTGCTGGCGGCGCTGCCGGAGGGGCATCCGCTCGCTGGCGGTTCGCAGCCCCTGGAACTAGCGGAATTCCACGGTGCCGACCTGGTGATGTACTCGCCGACGGAATCGAGGTACTTCCACGAACTGCTCGTCACCACCTTCGGCAACGCCGACGTGCAGCCGACCTACGTGCAGTACGTCAGCCAGATCCACACCGCCCTGGCGCTGGTCCAGGTCGGCCTCGGCAGCGCCCTGGTCCGCGACCGCGGCCCGGTTGCACCTCGAGAGCGTGACCTTCCGCTCGCTCCGTCTGCCCGAACCGGATCCGGTGGAACTGCACCTGGTTTGGCGCCACGCGAACGACAATCCAGCCCTGCACGCGCTTCTAGAACTGCTCTGACCGATGGGAGCGCTCAGTCATTTGTCTTCGCACCCAACGGTTCCGGCTCCCGGCGCCGCGACCGGAATGAACCTCTGCAGGAGCGTGTGCCGCGCCTTGAAGCCGCTGAACCTGGTCTGGATCGAGATCCGCGCATGACTTGCGCCGAGCGCCAACGGATCAGCGCGGCCGGAAGGAGCTCGCGGTCGTTCCGCTTTGCTTGCGGAACATGACGGAGAAGGCGGCCGGGGTGTCGTACGCGAGCGCCGCCGCGACCTGCGTGACGGTCCTGCCGGCGGAGAGCAGCCGGATGGCGTGGACGACGCAAGCGCGCTGTCGCCACTGCTGGAAGCTGAGCCCGGTTTCGGCGCGGAACACCCTGTTGAACGTTCGCGCGCTGATGCCCAGGCCGGCGGCCCATTCGGCCGGTGCCTCCCGGATGTTCGGCGCGGCCTGGAACGCCTCGCACAGGTTCCGGAGATCTGCTCGGGCGGGCAGGGGCAGGTCGAACGGAAGCGGCACCAGGTTCCGGATCTCGTGAAGGATCAGCTCCACCAGCGCACCGTCGCGGCCGTGCCTGTCGTATTCGGGTGGCACGTCCACCGCGGCGAGCAGGAGTTCGCGCAGCAGCGGTGAGACGTCGACGACCTGGCAACGCGGCGGAAACCACGGCACCGCGCACGGCTCGAGGTAGAGGCTCCGGGTGCTGACGTCGTCCATCAGCACTTGGTGGTCGGTGCCCGGCGGGATGAGCACTGCTCTGCGGGGCGGGGCCGTCCAGCTGCCGTCGGCCGTCTCGACCTGCATGGTCCCGGTCGCCCCGTAGAGGAGCTGCGCGCGGCGATGCCGGTGGAAAGCCAGCAGGTGCCGGGGCGGGTAGTCGGTCCCGATCGCCAGGACGGCGCGGTCGACCCAGTCCACCTCGTCCACCGGCACGTTCCGCATCGCACCACGCTAACCGAAGCTCTGGCGCGAACTCGAATGAAGGTGGCGTGGTATCGATAGTGCGCCAGCCGGTGGCGGGCCTACCGTGGCCGTGTGCTCGTCTCCTTCCTCGTGCTGCTCGGATTCGGATGCCTGACCGGCGTGACCACGGTCCTGTTCGGATTCGGCGGCGGCTTCATCATCGTCCCGGTCGTGTTCGCGGTCGTAACCGCCACGACCGGTGCCGACGCGATGCACACCGCCGTGGCGACCTCGACCGCGGTGATGATCGTAAACGCATCATCCGCGACCATCGTCCAGGCCCGGTCCGGTCGCCTGCACGGAGAGCAACTCCACCCGCTGATCGTATTCATCGCCCTCGGCGCGGTGGTCGGAGCGGTAGCAGCGAACTGGGCACCCGACTCCGTCTTGCACGTCTTGTTCATCGCCTACCTCGCGATCACCATCGTCGACAGCGTCGCCCGAAGCGGATTCCTCGACAACGCCCGGCGCCAGGCTCCGGGCGGGAAACCGCTCGGCAAGGTCGCCTCGACCGTCGGTGGACTGGGGATCGGGGCGGTCGCCAGTTTCCTCGGCGTCGGCGGGAGCGTTATGACGGTGCCGCTGCTCCGGCGCAGGGGACTGCCCATGGCCGACGCTGCCGCGATGGCCAACCCGCTCAGCATCCCCGTAGCGGTCGCGGGAACCGCCGTGTACGCCCTCGCCACGTCGGCCGCCGCCTACCCCGGTCAGCTCGGCCACGTCAACTTCGTCGTCGCGGTGGCCCTACTCTGCGGCTCACTACCGACGATCGCCCTCGCCAAACGAGTCGTCGGGAAGATCCCCGACCGCATCCACGCGATCGCCTACCTTGTCCTGCTGCTGATCGTTCTCATCGCGATGATCGCGACTGCGCTCCGCTGAACCGCGACCGGGTGCGAGGTGCGGAGTGCCCGTTTGGGGCCACAGTTCCAATGAAGCCGAAGGACCACGGCTCGTGCCCCGATTCAACCGCCCCGCCCGGATGTCGGCGCACTCCGCCGGCCGTCACGCGGAACACCTGCGGTACTCCCGCCGCGTCCGCCCGAATCGAACGACGTCGTCGTCGGTAACAAGACCGCGCCATCGCCGACGTCAACCAGATCAAACCCGCGGAATCGACCTACTAATGAACTTCTTAGTAACAGCTCAGCAACATCCATACTGCGTATGGCCAAACCCGCCGCTCACACCACCCGTGACCAGTGTTTTCCCAGGTGCGCCAAGTCGCGTAGAAAAGGCCACTTTTGGCGGGTCCGCGCTGGGACCGGTCGTGACCTGCACGGATACGGGTAGGGACACCAAGTGTGCCCCACGAAATGACCCACAGGTTGCCCGCCGCCTGCACCGGTACGGCATCGGCGACCGTCTTTAGCTGTTGGGCACGGTCCCCGATCGCCTCGCCGGTCATCCTTGCGCGTGGTAGGTCGCCTTCTCACTGATCATCAAACGAAGGTGCTCCATCCCGGCCGCGAGTTGGCTGACCTCGTTGGACACGGCGCCGATCTGTGCGTGTAGTTCCTGAGCGCTGGATGTGTCACCGAGGATGCTCGCAACCTGTTGCTGCAAACTTTGTAGCTCGCCCTGTAGCTGCTGGGCTCCACCGACCGAAACCTGCTCCGACAAACCTTGTAACTGCTGTGCCTGCTCGGCAATGGACATGCGGACTCCTGTTAGTTCGGTGGTTGGCGACCGGTCAGGGAGCACCGTCAGGCGCGGGGGGTGCTCCCTGACCGGTATGGGGCGCGACGACTGGGGGACACGTCGCGCCGGGATGGAAACCGGTCAGACGGGCAGGATTCGGGGACTATCGCCGCCCGTCTGACCGGCGCTTGAGGAAGTGCACCCGCTCGCCGCGCAGTCGTGCGCCAGGCCGTACTCGCGCAGGTTCTCCTCGATGCACACCCGGCACGCTCGGGCGCAACGCGGGCGGTTCGGCGAACCGATCGTCATCCCACACAAGGTCGTGTTGGAACCGCGCCGACGTTCGTGCGCCGTGCCTTCGTGGTCAGTCCACGTGTCAGAGACGACCACCGTCGATCCGGGGAAAAGATCAACCGCCATGCCCGTAGCGTCTCGGGATCATCGCGCTGTGTGCAGGGCATTCGCTTGGGCATCTTGGAGCAGATCGGAGCACGTGCCACGATCGGCTTCGTGGTCCGCACCCCGAACGACCGGCTCCGCGCCGCCCGAGAATCGACACCATCGCCCCGCACACCCGGTGCTGGCCTGTCCCGCGCCGAACTGGCCGAGCAGGTAAACGACTGGCTCGCCAAACACATCGAGCGTGCGGGAGCGCTGGACGCGAACTACCTCGCCAAGATCGAACGGGGCGCTGTGCGCTACCCCGGCCATGAGTACCGTGCGGCGTTCCGCGCAGTGCTCGCAGCCTCCACCGACGAGGAGATCGGGTTCATTCCGCCCGGGCGTGGCGGCTTGGCCCTGAGATCGCCACAGCCCGCCGATCCCGGCCCGTCGGGCTTGGTGATACCGGGAGCGGACCACGAAGCGCCTGCGACCTCCGCCTTTCTCGATGAGATGCGCGGGACCATCTCGCATATGGTGGCCCTCGATGGTGTGCACGGTGGCGCGGAAGTCGCCCCGATCGCGCTCCGGTGCTTCCGACGGGCGCACCGCATTCTCGGTGAAGGCCGATACGCTCCGGCGATCGAGCGGGATCTCGAAGCGGTCACGGCCGAACTCGGCGAGCTGTCCGGGTGGCTGCTATTCGACGCCGAACGCCACGACGAGGCACGGGCCGTCAACGCCGAAGCGCTCAACCTCGCCCACATCGCGGGCGACGCGAGCATGGAATGGTTCATCCTCACAAACCAGGCGCTCGCCAGCGTGCACAACGGGCGCGACCGTGAAGTGCTCCGGATCTCCCAGCGGATGAGCGACCGCGACGAATTACCGGGCAGAGTGCGGGCGCTGTTCGACGTGCGCGCTGCCCGTGCCCTCGCCTCGCTCGGCGACGAGCACGAGGCGTTGCACGTCTTCGACCGCGCCCGGTCAGCGTTCGCCGACGGCACCACCAACCGTGACCCTGTGTGGTCGTGGTGGTTCGACGAACGCGAATTCGCCGGGCACGAAGGCATGGTGTACGCCGCGCTCGGCAACCACGAGAAGGCTCTCCCACGCCTGGCGGCCGCCGTCGAACGCTCCGAGGGACGCGAGCACTTCCGGTGGGCGCTCTACATCCACCGGGCGAACCTGCTGCGGGCGTACCTGCGGGCGGGCACGTGGTCCGAGGCCGAACGAGTCGCCGCCGACATAGCGCCGATGGTCGGCGAGGTCGCCTCGGCACGAACCGAGGGAATCCTCCGCCGCACGGTCGCACAGCCAGAGCAGCGTCCGGCGTTGCCGTCCACGGTCGGCGACGCGCTCGACCACATCGCCTGCCGGATCTCGTAACAGCTCGACGCCCGTTCCGGCCCGTGGGGCAAACCGTGATCAACGGCGTGGGGCAAATGTGGGCTCGAAACCGTCACGCAACGCACTAACAGCAGCTCAGCAACATCTATACTGCGTATGACCAAACCGCCGGTCACACCACCTGTGACCAGCATTTCCCAGGTCGGCGCGCCAAGCCGCGTAGAAAAGGGCACCTCCTGCCAAGCAAGCTGGCGAAAGGTGCCCTTCACGCGTCCAGTTCTATCGAAGCCATCGCTGACCTGCGGAGCAACTCCGTGACCACCGGAGTTATCAGCCATCCGCGAATCACCGATATCTCCGTCGCTTATGCCTGCACTGAGGTGATCTCAATAAGAAATGGTGCCGTATGGCAAGAACGGTGACACCGTTACTGAAGCTTACTCAGTTGGGGCGTGCAATTCCGGTGTGGTCAGAACGTATAGAAGCTGGGGCCATTGACGGTGCGCACGTTCGCGCCCACGCGCCCATCGTAGGCGAGAGAGCCGATGTACTTGCCGGTGTTCGCAACCTTAACGTCAACTCGTTCAGCATGGGTGCCGCCATACTTGAACGACTGGCAGGTCCCACGCCTGACGACGAAAGTCGAGAACCCGCCACGCTCGGTAAATGTCGCGAAAGAGTCGAAGTTGCCCCCGGAGCACAACTTAAAGACTCCAGGCGTGGCGGCCTGGGCGATGCCAGCCTGCCCGATGACAAGAGCGGCACCGAGCGCGCTAGAGATAGCCACCCCGCGAACGACCGAACGGAAAGATGACTTCATCATGTTCTCCTTTGGGTTGTAACGTCAAGACGATTGAAGCAGAGCTCCTGAGAGCCGGACAAGAATACCAACGCGAAGAGGCTATTCGTCCCTCGGAAGCTGCCCTATCGACCATGAATGGCCGACTGGGACGAGAGGCGTAACCGTCGTCGGCCGAACTGCCCTCGGTAACAAGACGCAACGGTTCTATGCTGCCGCAAATACCCAGGTCGAACGCCCCCGCGCTGGGGCTGGATCAATTCTCCCGGTGCTGGTCAGGGCGCAGAGGCGTACCTGGCGTTCGTTCGAAGGACGCGTAGCGCTCAATGGGGGCGACCACCAATCCAGTCCACAAGATGACCACGATGTTGTGGCCGGACGAGATCCGCGAAGCGGAACTCTTGCTGCTCTCCGATGTCGGCCAGGTGGATCGCGCGCTCCATGACGCAGTTTTGGCCCAGATGCTGGTCGACACGTTATCGGCCGACGCATTCGCTCCTCCACTTGCCGGAAATGAGTACCGCGACAAGCTTTCGGAGCGGGATTGACGCCAGGCTCGCCAGCGGATCGCAGTGCCGTCTCCACGGGGAGGTGAGACCGCCTTCCGGTACCTGGCGGAGGCGCTTCAGGCATGCGTCGCCTGGGTCAAGGCCCGTCGGAGCCGAATCGACTAACACCAACAAGCCCGGAGCAAGATCTTGATCAGCCGAGAAGCCCAGTTCCTCCAGATAACTCTTGGTCGCGCGACGATCCACGGTGGGTTGGATCGGCAACTTCCAACGGGCTTTCGCCACGCCCTGGTCTGCGGGAACGCGGGTAACGGCCCGCTGACCTCTTTCCCCACCGCTGGCGGATGCCCACATATTTTGGGGTCATGCACAGGGTGGCCGAATGTGCGGCAGGCGCCTGCTCGACCCCCTGACCGGTAGAGCTCTCACCACGCGCGCACCATGATCGATTCGATTACCCCCTGACGCGCGGGCCGTTGCTCTGTGTGACTTGCTGTTCTCGTGATACGCAGCGTGCATGTCTACGAAGATCGGCTGCAAAACGTTGCCGCTGACGGCTGCCCAGACGGGTGTGTGGTTCGCCCAGGAGTTCGATCCGGGCAACCCCATCTACCGAGCCGCGGAGGCGCTGGAGATCGACGGCCCGGTGGATGTCGCGTTGCTCGAGGTCGCGTTGCGCCAGGCCGTTGACGAGGCGGAAGCCTTGCGGGCCCGATTCGGTGACGACGGCCGCGGGCGGATTTGGCAGGCTATCGAACCGTTGCCGGACTGGAAGCTACCTGTGGTCGATCTGCGCGGGGCCGCCGATCCAGTTGTGGCCGCCGAGGAGTGGATGTGGGCCGATCTTGGCAGGCCGACGGACCTCCGCCGCTCGCCGCTGTTCTCGTTCGCCTTGCTGCGGACAGGGCAGCAGCGGTTCACCGTCTACCTCGGACTGCACCACATCATCTTGGACGGCTTCGGCTTCTCGCTTTTCATCCAGCGGGTCGCGGAGCTCTACACGGCGGCCGAGGAGAGGCGTCCCGCTCCGCCGTGCCCGTTCGGCTCCCTGGCGCAGATCCTGGCCGATGAGGCCGAGTACGAGGCATCCGAACGCTTCGCCCGCGATCAGCAGTACTGGGCGGAACAACTGGCCGACTGGCCTGCGTCGCGCGGGTCGTACCGCCCGTCGTCGATCGTGCCGCACACCTTCCTCCGCGATACCGGTTATGTGACCCCGGCGGACACCGAAGCGCTGCGAGCGCTGGCGCGGCAGGCGCGCACGAGCCTGCCATCGGTCGCAATGTCCGCACTGGCGCTGTACGTGCATCGGTTGGGGGGAAACGACGAGGTCACGCTGGACCTGACAGTGAACGGCCGGGCGGGCAGCGCCGCGCGCGGCGTGCCGTCGATGGTGGCCAACGTCCTGCCGCTGCGCACCCGGATGACGCCGTCGACCACCGTGGCGGAGTTGGTGCGCACCACCGCGAACAGCGCGAAGAACCTGCTGCGCCACCAGCGCTACTCCTCGACGCACCTGGTGCGCGATCTGGGGATCGCCCATTACCGCGGCGAATACCTCGGGGACTGGGGCATCAACGTCATGACCCACGACGTCCAGCTCCGGTTCGGCCGCCACCCCGTAGTGCTGCGCAACCTCTCCAACGGCCCGGTGACCGGCCTCGGCGTCAACGTCTACGACAGGCCCGCCGATGGATCACTGCGGATCGACTTCAACGCGGATCCGGCCAAGTACGACGCGGCGACCACGGCGGCGCACCACCGCCGTTTCCTCGCGCTGTTGCACACCCTGGCGACCGCAGACCCCGAGCAGCAGGTGGGCACGACCGAAATGCTGTCCGCGGATGAGCGCGAACTGGTTCTGAACACCTGGAACGACACCAGGCAGAAGACGCCTGCCACGACGTTGCCGGAACTGTTCGAGGCCCGAGTCCGCGCGGTGCCCGATGCCACCGCGCTGGTCTGCGGCTCGACGACGTTGTCCGCCGCCGAACTCAACACCCGAGCCAATCGCCTGGCGCACCTGCTGATCGCACGTGGCGCCGGTCCGGAAACGCGCATCGCGCTGGCGTTGCCGCGCACTGCCGACTACATCGTCGCGGTGCTGGCGGTGCTCAAGGCTGGCGCGGCTTGCGTGCCGCTGGACGCGAGCCATCCACCCGCCCGCATCGCGGCGCTGCTCGCGGACAGCCGGCCGCTGCATGTGCTCACCACCGCGACAACCAGCGCGGATCTTCCGGTCGAGCAGCCACTGCTGGTGCTCGACGACGTCGGTATCGACCGGCAGCCCGGCACCGATCCCATCGGCACCCACCGGCCGGACCACGCGGCTTACGTCAGCTTCACCTCCGGCTCGACGGGCAGGCCGAAGGGAGTGGTCGTCGAGCACCGCCACCTCGCCAACCTCTTCCACGACCACCAGCGCGAGTTGATCGACCCGGCGGGGCGGCGACTGCGTGCGGCGGTGACCGCGTCGTTCTCGTTCGACACCGCATGGGAGGGCTTGCTGTTCCTGGCCGCGGGGCAGGAAGTCCACCTCGTCGAGGATGCCGTGCGCCTCGACCCGGGCGCACTCGTGCGCTACTTCTCCCAGCACCGGATCGACTTCGCGGACCTCACCCCGTCCTTCCTCCGGCTCCTGTTGGCCGAGGGCCTGCTGTCCGGGCCGGAGAAGTTCCCGTGGCTGCTGATGGTCGGTGGCGAAGCGATCGATCCCGCGTTGTGGTCGACGCTGCGCGACCACCCCGGTATCGAGGCCTGGAACTACTACGGGCCTACGGAGTCCACGGTGGATGCTGTGTACTGCCGGATCGAGGGCGATCGGCCGGTCATCGGCCGCCCTGGGCACAACGTCCGGGCCTATGTCCTCGACCGGGCGATGCGACCCCAGCCTCCGCTCGTGCCCGGTGAGCTGTACCTGGCCGGTGACCAGGTCGCCCGCGAGTACCTCGACCAGGAGGCGCTGACCGCGCAGAGCTTCCTGCCCGATCCGTTCGGGCCGCCCGGCGGGCGCATGTACCGCACCGGCGACGTGGCCCGGTGGAGGGAGAACGGAGTGCTGGAGTACCTCGGCCGCACCGACGAGCAGGTCAAGATCCGAGGCGTCCGCATCGAGCCGCGCGAGATCGAGGCGGTGCTAACCGCGCATCCACGAGCCGCCGAGGCAGTGGTGACGACGACCACGCCCGCTGAGCCCGAGCTGATCGCTTACGTGGTTCCGGGGCCAGGGCCGGTCGACGCGGCGGAACTCCGTTCGTGGACGGCGAAACGACTGCCCACTTCGATGGTGCCTGCATCGTTCGTGCTGCTAGACGAGCTGCCCCTGACGGTACACGGCAAGCTCGACCGCTCGGCCTTGCCTGCCGCCGGAAGCCGCGCCGGTCGTGCCGCCCGCACACCTCGCGAAGAACAGCTGTGCGCCCTGTTCGCCGAGGTGCTCGGCGTTGGCGAAGTCACCATCGACGACGATTTCTTCCAGCTGGGCGGGCAATCGCTGCTCGCTGCCGAACTCGTCACCCGCCTCCGCGCTGACCTGGGCGGCGAGGTTCCCCTCGGCGTCGTCTACGAGGCTCCGACCGTGGCTGACCTGGTGCGCGTGCTGGAGCGCGAAACGGCGTCGAACGCCTTCGAGGCGCTGCTTCCGCTGCGTGCCAGCGGTTCTCGGCCGCCGCTGTTCTGCGTGCATCCGGTGGGTGGCCTGAGCTGGTGCTACGCCGGCCTGCCGCGCCACCTGCCCGAGGATGTACCGGTCTACGGCGTGCAGTCCAGCGGTTTGACCCGGCCCGACGAGCTGCCTTCGTCGTTCCGCGAGATGATCGACGGCTACGTGTGCGATATCCGCTCGGTGCAACAGACCGGGCCCTACCATCTGCTGGGGTGGTCGCTCGGCGGCGCATTGGCGCACGCGATCGCCACCCGCTTGCAGGCCGACGGTGAGCGCGTGGCGTTGCTCGCCCTGCTCGATGCCAGGCCGGTCGACCCGTTGGCACAGCGAGCTGCGCCCAAGCGCGAGGACATCCGGTCGTTGTTGCTTCAGGCGGCGGGCCTGCCGCCTGAAGCCGAGGCGCATCCTGCCTTGGGGGAGAAGCACCTCACGGCGCTCACCACGGTTCTCGTCAACGCCGCCGCGCTGCTGCCGACCTACACCGAGTCCGTCTTCGACGGGGATCTGTTGTACTTCCGCGCGACGCAGGCCCACCACGTCGCGGATGGTGGCGAGTGGCTGTCGCGGATCACGGGTCAGGTGATCTCCCACGACATCGCGTGCACCCATCACACCATCACACAGGCGGAACCGACGGCCGTCATCGGAAGGCTGATCGCAGACCACCTGCAATGGCAGACGGCGGCCGCTGCCACGTCGCCGTATCGGGCGCGAAGTCAGTCGCTGAAGCTCCGCAGGTAGTTCCTGCTCTCCCGCGCCGCGCGATTGGTGCTCGGCGCGGTGAACAAGGCGCTGGTCCCGATCGGTCTGAAGGTGCGAGATCGAGGAGCGCGGCCTGGTCGCGCGCACCCCGGATCCGGCGGATCGGCGCAACAGGCGGATCGCCGTCACTGATGAGGGGCACCGCGCGCGACGAGGCGAAGCCGCTGGTCGACAGGGTCACAGCCGCTACTTCGAAGGGCTGCCCGAAGAGGCCGTAGTCCAGCTGCGTGACCCCCGATGCGGATCGTCTTCCCGCAGGTGCGGGCCAGCCTTCGCTGCGGTGGTTACTCGACCCGCGCGACCTGGGTTCGCTCGCCGTCCTCGGGCAGGCGGACGTCTTCGACGGTGACGTTCACCTCGACGACCTCGAGACCGGTCATGTGTTGGACGGCCTTGATGACGTTGCGGCGCACCAGCCGCGCCACCTCTACCTGCGCGACCCCGTACTCAGCGGTGATCGCCAAGTCGATTGCGGTCTGCCTTTCGCCGACCTCGACGGCCACCCCGGTGGTCTGCGAGGCACTGGCACCAGGAATCCGTTCCCGCAACGCCCCGAACGCCCGCGCCATTCCGGCACCGAGCGCGGCGACACCGGCGACTTCGAGAGTGGCGACCGAGGCGATCTTCTGCACCACCAGCGCCCCGACAGTGGTACGTCCCATCGAGGGCTGCACGACCTCGCCGGTCGATGCCGGTTTGCTGGGCGTGGTGGTCCAACTCGGCTCAGCGCTCGCGGCTTCCTGCCCCTGGCGCCCAGTTTCCTTCTCGGCCACCGCGACCGCCTCCCCGCCAGCTCGTACACATCTCGACAACGCGGGACGCACAGGTCCCAGTCGTCCTGCCAGTGTCGATCCGCGTTGCGCAGACCGCTACTTCGCGCATGAGCACAAGGTGGCGTCGGGATTCAGGTGTTGCGCGGGCTTCGCTTGTCCGCGGCCGGTGAAAAGGCTCCGGCACGCCTTCCCGCAGTGGATCCTTGGCGCCCGCTGACGGATCCCGCTCGGTGACTGAGACCCGGGCCTTGGCGGAAAGCATGCCAACGCCGAACGTGTCGCCGTTGAACCAGCGTGCTGCCGCAGTCGTGCCCGGTCGTGAGACGCAACACCGGAGAAGGAGCTGTGCATGCGCAAAGGCCTGTTCGCACGAGGACGTGCTTGGCCGGAAAGTCGGCAGTCCGGGCGCGAGCGAGGTCGAACAGCTCCGCCGGGTCCGGACAGAGGGTTCGGTAGGCCAGCTCCTTGCCCGCCCGCACGCCTATCGGGAAGTGCCCGGCGCCGCGCGCCAGCTGGACCCGGAGACAACTGCCCGCTGTGGGGCACCGCGTCAGCCGCCGTTCGCGGTCAGCGATCGGATGCCTCCCATGAACTCGCGCAGGCAGCGCGTGGCCAGTGCCGTCGGCGAGCCCGGTCCCTCGGTCGTCGCCTCCGCCTGCGCCCACGCTTCGAGCGAGATGCGGATGGCATCGGTCACGGCCGCGGCGATCAGGCGTACCTCCACGGAGTCGGCCTCGGCCCCGGTCAGCGCCGCGAGCACCGGTCGCAGCTTCTCCTCGGATTCCTGGTTGACGACGTACCAGACGGCTCGCAGCGCCGGGTCGTGAGCCGCGACCCGCAGCAGCCCGTGTGTCCACCGGAGCCTTTCGCGCGCTTCCTTGTCAGGTGTGGAGAGGGCCTGCTCGATCGCGGATTCCAGGGCGGTGGGCAGATCAGCGCAGGGTTCGGCGTCGGCCAGCAGGGCGCGCCAGCGGTCCGCGCCGCCCGAGAGCAGTGGGGTGACGGAGTCTTGCTTGGTGCGGAAGTAGCGGTAGAAGGTGCGGGGCGCGACGCCTGCTCGCTGGGCGATCTCCTCCGCAGTGGTTCCTTCCAGCCCGCGCTCGGCGAACAGCTCGGCGGCGGCGCGTGCGATGTCGAGCTGGGTGGCCGCCTTACGGCGCTCGGTCAGTGAGAGGGCCTGAGGTGACTGAGCGTGGCGCACCGGTCAACCTTACGTCGTGCGCCAGTCTGACGCGAATTGTGCATATGGCACACTGTGCCACTATTCATGCACGCGGCACCACGAGGTCGATGGAGACATGGAGCGAGGAAATGAACCGCTACGAAGGCCGACGCGTGCTCATCACCGGTGCTGGCTCGGGCATCGGTCAGGCGACCGTGCTCCGCGTGCTCGAAGAAGGCGGCAACGTCGTCGCGGCTGACATCAGCGAGGCCGGCTTGGCGGACACCATCCAGAAAGCCGGCGCCGCCACTGACCGCGGCGCCGACACTGACCGGCTCACCACGCTCGTGCTCGACATCTCCGACGAAGCGTCTGTCAGGGATGCCGTCGCCTCCGCCATCTCAGTGCTTGGTGGCCTCGATGTTCTGGTCAACGCGGCCGGGATCCTGCGTTCTGCGCACAGCCACGAGATGAGCCTCACCGACTTCAGCGAGATCATCTCGGTCAACCTGACCGGCACCTTCCTGATGATCCGCGAAGCCATTCCGGCTTTGCTGGAGGGAAACGGCGCTGCCGTGGTCAACTTCAGCTCGACCTCGGCGGCCTTCGCGCACCCCTACATGGCGGCTTACGCGGCGAGCAAGGGCGGCATCCAGTCCATGACGCACGCCCTCGCAAGCGAGTACGGCAAGCGGGGCATCCGCTTCACCGCCGTGCAGCCCGCCTCCATCTCGTCGGGCATGACCGATGGCAGCGGTGCCAGCCGGGCAAGCGTTGGCCCGGGCCTTCCCGCCGACGCCGACATGTCCCTCTTCGCGAAGCTGAGCCCGGCCATCGGCGTTGGCTACGCCGGCCCGGAAACCGTCGCGTCGGTCGTCGCCATGCTCGCCTCCGACGACGGCAAGTTCATCACCGGCACCGAGGTCCGCATCGACGGCGGGACCCACTTCTGATGTCCCTCGCGGACGACGCGTTGCGCGGTCGCACAGCCGTCATCACCGGCGCCTCCGCCTGACAGGCAGCCGGCGGAGCTCTTGCGGGCGTGGCAGCCGCGCACGGACATGATCGTCAACGAGACAAACCCAGACCTGCGCACCATGTGAGGTCCTACCCTGGTTCAGGCCACCTATAGTCCACAGTGGTGGCTACTGCCGCGCACTGTCCGCACCGCCCAACCCGCATTGGGAATTGCGCTGTTGTGACCACTGCGGGACCAACGGCCCTATGCTGCCGTTCCCAGTGAGGTGCACGCTCGTGCGCGGGTCCACGACGAGTGCGCGCGCGACCATTGCCTGAGGTCCGCAACAGCCTTGGCATCGATACCCGTTTCGCGGGGGCAACGGTCGAGCTGGGACCGCCGGAAAGGCGCCGTCCCGGCCACGGAGAGGGCATGATGACTCGTTCGACTCGAGACCGCAGGACTGGGCGGAAGATCTTTCCGCGTTTCCGCTGGGGTGGGCTCGCTTGTGGTGCAATGGCTTTGGTCGCGGTCGCGTGCTCGCCCGGCGAATACCCGGACGGTGTCGGGAGCGGACTGCCACCGCCACCGACCACGGCCCCACCTGTCACGGACGAGGTCATCGCGCTCCAGGCCCGTGAGGTGCCGAAGCTGGGCACCGTGCTTGCCGGGCCCAGCGGTCGCTGTTTGTACCTGTTCAGCAACGACCGGGATGCGCGGCCGACCTGCGTCGGCGGGTGCACCGCGGCCTGGCCGCCGCTCACGACGACCGGTCCGCCCACTGCCGGTGCAGGCGTGAACCCCGCTCTGCTCGGCGTCGCCACGCGTCCGGACGGCCGCGCCCAGGTCGTCTACAACGGACATCCGCTGTACTACTACGAAGGTGACGACGTTCCGGGCGAAGCCAACGGTGACACCGTGAACTCCAATGGCGGCACCTGGTACGCGGTCTCGCCCGCTGGGAACAAGATCGAGCGCAACGGCGGCTAGTCGGACGGTCGCACCGACCACCGAACCTGCGCATCGCCCTTCGAACCTGTCCCTCAGTGCCAGAGGCCGTCACCGAGTTCCTGTCCTGGTTGTGCAGGCTGGTTGGCGGCCCGCTGTTGGCCACGCAGAGCGCTCGGCTCATGACCGCCGACGGGTCGCGTTGCCGATCTCGGTGCTCCGCAGAACAGCGCGAGGCAGAAGAACAAGCCCGATCCCGCCAGGGACAAGAACAGTCCCTGGGCGTACCAGGTTTCGGCCGCGGAGTCCGACGGGGTTCCGCCGATCCACGTCAACGCCATCAAACGGACGTTGCACCACATGGCCAACCCGAACAGCGCGGCGAATGCGCCCCAGATCGGCAGCCGCATGAGCCATTTCTTGCGGTGTGATCGATCCATGCCGCGTGATCCTGTCACCGCTTCGGCTCGTCACAAGTTGCTCAACCCGTTAGGGCGACACTCGCCCGACGTAAGCATCCGGGTGCTTGCGCCGTTCGACCCGGCGGCGGACCACGATACCGGCGGTGGCGCACCTCGAACGCGGCGGTGGGGGGCCTGTGAGGTGGCGCAATGGCGCCGAGCTTTCGCAGTACCCTGGCCGCGTGCCGCTTGGCCGTGCGCGGGCGAGAGGAACAGGATTTCGGCGATCTCGCGCGTGCGACCGCACGTGAACAGCCGGGCCGGCTCTTCCTCGCGGGGTGACAGCTCGTCGCCGTAACCGCGGTGGCCTCGGCGGGAAGGCTTCACGCCTTCGCTGGCTCGCCCTGGGACAGCAGGTCCCCGCCAGACCCGCGCAGCCGGCGATCGTGACCGGACTGATCGCCTCGTCCGGAGCGAACGCGCCGGTCTCCGTGAGGTGGCTGGTTGCGGTCGCCCACTCACCGCGGACGACCCCAGCACTGGCGATGCAGATGCGGTAGTGGGGGATTCCTGGCGCGAAGCGCAATGCGGCTCCCTCTCCTGGTCCGGAGAGGGAGCCGCATCGAGGCTCAGCCGGGGTTCCGATCAGTCGGGTCGGCGAAGAGCGGAAGGCTCAGAGCGGGCGCACGCCGCTGGCCTGCGGGCCCTTCGCGCCCTGGGTGACCTCGTACTCCACCGCCTGGTTCTCATCAAGGCTGCGGAACCCGTTGGTGTCGATGGAGGAGTAGTGGACGAAAACGTCCGGGCCACCGTCGTTCGGGGCGATGAAGCCGAAGCCCTTTTCCGCGTTGAACCACTTCACGGTTCCCTGTGCCACGCTGTTTTCTCCTTCTTCGAGTGCTGGATTACGGAACACCACACCGCGTGGCGAACCGGGCCTTCAGATGGCGGTTTTCTCCAGATCGATTGAAGACAACAACACATCCGCACAAGATCCTGCGAACATGCGGGAACACGTACCCAGAAACTAACGACCGCTGGTGAGCCTAGCACGACCTGTGACACCGAGGTCCAGCGATCACATCGCGGGCCCGTCGTGGCCGATGCCGGTGCGCGGTGCGGAGCGACGCCGTCCGCTCGACCTGTGAATCCACATCGGATCGTGGCCGCTGCCGTCCTCGTGGAACGAGGCGCTGAGGTCCTCGCCGATGGCGAGGTTCAGCGGTTGCTAGCGTTGTTCGGCAAGCGGGGCACCGGGAGCCGGTGCGGTTCTGACGAGCAAGCATGCTTCATGTGAATTGATAGATTCAGTGTCGACTGAAACTTGATCCGCGTAGATCGAAACCGGTCGTCGCCACGGCCAGGCGCTGCTAGCTTGGCGCCGTGGATCTCTTCTCGAGCTCTTGGGCGGCCTTGCGCGCGGCCGTCGCCGAACTCCGGGACCAGGACTTCGAGCGGCCGTCCGGCTGCACCGGCTGGCTCGTGCGGGACCTGGTTTGCCATCTGATCATCGACGCCCAGGACGTCCTGATCACCCTTGTGACCCCCATCGACGCGGAACCGACCCGGAACGCGGTCACCTACTGGAACGATCCTGGTGGTTAATTGGTTTAGGCTGCCAGGCTGAGTTCGAGGCGGGCGAGGTGGCTGGTGCGGGTCCGGTCGAGCGGGTGGCTGTTCCACC